>JASLEW010000371.1 GCA_030150965.1 Thermoanaerobaculia bacterium
CGGACCGGCGGCCGGATCGGCCGCCGCCGCCGCGGCCGGGGCCAGCACCTCGCGGCAGACGGCGGCGATATGGCGCGCCGCGCAGCCGTTCTGCAGCGGCAGCAGGCGCCGCACCTCGTCGAGGTCGTTGTAGGAGTGGACCTCCTTGCCGAGCGCCATGCCGACGAAGACGGTCGAGGACCACTGGGTGATCAGCACGTCGCAGTTGGCGATCATCTCCTCGGCCGAGCCCCTGGCGTACACCAGCGCCCCCGGCGCGATCTCCGCGATCTCGCGCGTGGCGCGGCGGGCGTCCTCGTTGGGATGGAGCTTGAAGATCAGCTGGCGGCCGGCGGCGATCTCCACACAGCGCCGGATGAAGGCGCGGCGGTCGTCGGGCTTGAAGGTCTCGCGCGCGTCCGAGGTGCAGACCAGGGCGAAGTGGCGGTGGGGAAAGTCGTTGACCTGGTAGCGCCGGCAGTCGTCGAAGTTGGGGATGCCGGTGACGGCGATGCGCTCGCGCGGCGCGCCGTTGGCCGCGAACAGGTCGCGGTAGCCCTCGCTCGCCACGCAGAAGCGCCGGTAGCGGCCGGAGAGGCCGGTGGTCGAGGTGCCGGCCAGCCACAGCGGCAGGAACCTGAGCCTCCGGCAGAGGTGGAAGGGGAGCCCCGCGGGGTCGAGGATGCCCTCCTGCACCAGCACCACCGGCAGGCGGCGGATGTTGCGCGGCACCAGCAGGTCCGAGCAGGTGACCACCAGGTCGTAGCCGCCGCGCCGGCCGTGCAGGTCGAGCGGCAGGCCCTCGCGCTCCAGGTAGCCCAGGCAGCGCTGGCGCAGCTTGAAGCCGAGCACGGTGAACTCCAGGCAGCGGGCGCGGCGCAGCGCCTCGATGATGCCGTGCCCGTAGTAGGGGGTGAAGGCGTGGTCGTGCTCCGGCAGCTCGCGGGCGATCTGGTGCATCTGCGTGGTCTGGTTGAGCGACCCGCAGATGAACAGGATGCGCTTGCGGCGGGTGGGTTCGGCGTGGCTCATGCGTCTCCTGCCGGGCCGGGGCCATGCCCCTCGCCCGCCGGGCGCCAGGCATGTCTCGCCAGCAGCAGGTAGCCAATGATAATCCAGAAGGTCTCCTTGGAGCGTTTCACCACCACGAAGGCGGCCCCGACGTCGAGCGCTTGCGCGACTCCAAACCCTTTGAGGAACGTGAGATAGCCAAGATCCTGGACACCCAGCCCGGAGGGGGTGAAGAAGGCCAGGCCGCGGATCAGGGTGAGCAACCCCTCGAACGAGAACACGGCGCGGAAGGAGAGGCCCGCCCCGAGCAGCGACAGGATGAAGAACGTCTCGCACGACTCGGAGAGCCAGATCCCGGTGTAGTAGAGCGTGGTCAGGACCGGGCCGCCGCGCCGCCCGGTGAGCGCCACCACCACCTGGCGGTCCACCTCGGAGAAGGCGCCGGCCTGCCGCTCGGCCCAATGCCGCACCGGCCGGATCGGCACCCGCTTGAGGGTGCGCAGGACCCGGCCGGCGAGCGCGCCGCCGAGCAGCGCGGCGCGCAGGGCGAAGGCGGCGCCGAGCACCACCGCCGCCGCCACCGGCACCACCCAGCCCAGGCCGGCGTGCCCGAGGACACGGGGGGAGATCCTGCCCAGCAGCGCGTGGCCCACCACGGCGCTCGCCGCCAGGGTGAGGCCGAAGGAGAGGAAGATGAAGAACCGCCGCGCCGCCAGGCTCGCCACCGCCAGCCCCGCCTCGATGCCGCAGACGCTGCGCAGCAGGTAGACGGCGACGCCCTCGGCGAGCACGCCGCCCGAGGGCAGGCTCAGGCCGAGCGCCTCGGCGGCGGTGCGGACCTGGAGCAGGCGCGCCCACGAGATCGCCCGCCCCTCGTTCATCACCAGGCGCCGCCACCCCAGGGCGTCGCAGCTGAGGACCAGGAGGTAGAACACCGGCGTGGCGAGCAGCCACGGCGAGGCCAGGAGCAGGGCGCGGATGCGCGCCACGTCGGCGTGGCGGAAGGCCAGGGCGAGCACGGCCAGGGCGGCGAGAGAGCCGGCGATGCGCAGACCGGCGCGTCGCCATCTCGGTTGCCGCGGCGCGGCAGGGGGGGCGGAAGTCAGAAGGCGAGCTTGTTCGCCGCGTCGAGCGCCGCGACCTTGTAGCACTCGGCGAGCGTCGGGTAGTTGAAGATGGTGTCCAGGAAGTAGTCGAGGCCGCCGCCCAGGGCGAGGACCGCCTGGCCGATGTGGATGAGCTCGGTGGCGCCGCTGCCGATGACGTGCACCCCCAGCAGGCGCCGGTCCTCGCGGTGGAAGAGCATCTTGAAGAAGCCGCTGTCGTCGCCCAGGATCTGGCCGCGCGCGATCTCGCGGTAGCGCGCCAATCCCACCTCGTAGGGCACCCTGTCGTGGGTCAGCTCCTGCTCGGTGGCGCCGACCATCGACACCTCCGGGATGGCGTAGATGCCGAAGGGGAAGTGCTTGGACAGGGGCTTCGCCGGCAGGCCCATGGCATGGCAGGCGGCGAGCCGCCCCTGCTCGCTGGAGGTGGCCGCGAGGCTGGGATAGCCCAACACGTCGCCGGCGGCGAAGATGTGCGGCACGCTGGTGCAGAAGCGCTCGTCGACGGTGAGGCGCCCACGCTCGTCGGCGGCGAGGCCGGCGGCGGCCAGGTTGAGCGTGTCGGTGGCGCCGACGCGCCCGACCGAGAACAGCACCAGGTCCGAGACCACCCGCTTGCCCGATTGCAGCAGCAGCACGGCGCGGCGCGGCGGCCCGGCGTCCACCTCCAGGCGCTCGACCACCTCCTCGCCGCGGAACAGGACGTTGCTGTCGCGCATCTGGTGGATCAGCTCGTCGACGATCTCGCTGTCGAGGAACTCGAGCGGCCGGCGCTGGCGGTCGATCAGCGTCACCTCGGTGCCGAGGGCGGCAAACATCGAGGCGTACTCGATGCCGATCACCCCGGCGCCCACCACCACCATGTGGCGCGGGATGCGCTGGAGATGGGTGATCTCGTCGCTGGTGATGACCGTCTCCCGGTCCACCGGCACACCCGGCGGCGGCGCCGGCCGGGTGCCGCAGGCGATCAGCACCTTGTCGGCGGAGAGCTGACGGCTGCCGTGCTCCGCCGTCACCACCACCGTGTGGGGGTCGGCGAAACGGCCGTCGCCGCGGAAGAGCTCCACGTCGTTGCGGCTCAGCTGGTTCTCGATCACCGCCGATTCGCGCGCCACCACGTCGGCGACGCGGCTCAGCAGCTCGGCGGCGCTGGGACGCCCGCCGTTGGCGGCGCCCGGGTTGAGGGCGGAGACTCCGCCGGGACTGCCCGCGCCGCCCGGTGCCAGCCGCTCGAACGGACGGTTGCGGCCCCAGAAGCTGAGCACCGCCTCGCGGAAGGTCTTGCTGGGAATGGTGCCGGTGTCGATGCAGACCCCGCCCACCACCCGGCAGCGCTCGACGACCGCCACGCGCTTGCCGAGCTTGGCGGCGCGCACGGCGGCGCGCTGCCCGGCGGGGCCGCTGCCGATGCACAGCAGGTCGTAATCGAAGCCGGTTTCCGTTGCCAAGGCACAGCTCCTCTCGCTCCGTCGCCGCCCGCGGCGGCGGTCTGGCACGGCGTAGTCTATGCCACCTCTCCGACGCCTCGCACGCGGCCCCGCGGCACCCACGTAACAGACTGAAGACAAAGGCCGTCCCGGCCTTGCGCAGCCATCTCCCTCGCGCTGCCGGTTAATGGTGTCTGTAAGGAGACCGGACTCGGGCACCGCCAGTCGTCCCTAGCCGACTGCAGGACGTCGAGTGCGGCGAGAGGAGCCTCGCCGCCTGGGATCCGTGCGGCGAAATGAATAGACATCGACGCATTAGCGCATAAAAGGATCTTCGCGGAGGCTGGCGGCCATTCTGCCGCCAGACCTGACCGCGCCGAGGAGGTACGCCATGAACCTTCAGCCCCGTCATCCTCTGCTCAGCGCGTCGCTGCTGTCTCTTGCCCTCGCGCTCTCTCCGCTGCAGGCCCAGGCTGCGCCGCGGCCGGCAGCACCGGCGGCGGCCGGCTCGACCGCCACCGCCACCGCCGCCCCAGGGCTCGATATCCTTTCCGTCTGGCTCGATGCCGTCAGGATGCAGCTGATCCGATGGCTGCCGGACGGATCCGGCCCGGCTCCCGGCCGGAAGGCGGGCGCCGCGGGTGCGGCCCGGCCGGGAGCGGCGCGCTTGCCGGCGGTGAGCATCCAGCCGCCGCGGTCGGCGCACCGGCCGGACGGCTGGTGGCGGCTCGACTGCGGGCCGCAGGTCGATCCCAACGGCAACTGCGGCTGAGCCAAGGAGAGGACCCGTCTGTCCGGTGGGGGCCGGTGGTGCCTCGGGAGCTCGGAGGTGTCGCGCAACTGGAAGCATCTATTCGGATCGAAGGGGGCACCACCCCACCTTCCCGCGGGAGGGTTCTCGGCCCAGGCCGGCGGAGGCGACGTCCGATCCCTCACTTCCGCTGATGCGTAATAGATCGTACAATGTACCGCAGAATAGACCTATGACCGACGATCGCGACGAGCATCTGCGACCCACCGAAGTGAGCGAGCTTGCCGCGGGCACCCTGTCCTCGGCGCGGCGGCTGGCGCTTCTGATGCACCTGGTGCGCCGGTGCCGCCAATGCGCCGGCATCCTGGCCCGCTACGGCGGCCTCACCGCCGCGCCGCGCGCCGCCGACGAGGAGTACGACGCCGCGGTCGGCCGGGCGGTGGGCCGCGTCTCAAGCCTGGCTGCCGACCGGCGGCAGGCGGTGGCCATCCTGAGGTCTCTCCTGGCCGGCGACCGCCGGTGGCAGGAGCCTGCCCCGGAGAAGATCGCGGCCCTGCGCGGCCTGCCGCGCGTCCAGGCCCTGCTGGAGATCGTCCCCACCCTGCGCTACGAGGACCCGCAGGCGATGCTCACTTTCGCCAAGCTGGCGCGCGGCGCGGCCGACCGGCTGAGCACCCGCGACCTCGGGCGCCGCCCGGTGGCCGATCTCCGCGCCCTGGCCTGGGCCGAGCTGGCGACCGCCTACCGGGTCTGCAACGAGCTCGACCATGCCACGAAGGCGATGAACCGCGCCGTCTACTGGTGCCACCACGGCTCGCGCTCGGCGGCGCTGCTGGTCCGCGTCGCCGACCTCATGGCGTCGCTGCTGGCCTACCAGCGCCGCTTCCCCGAGGGGCGGGAGCTGCTGCGCCTGGTCCATGAGCATCACCTGGCGGCGGGCGACGCGCACATGGCCGGCCGCGCCCTGATCAGCCAGGGCAACTTCGCCGCCTGGGAGGGCTCGCCGGAGACCGCCATCCCCCTCATGCGCCGCGGCTTCGATCTGCTCGACCCCGAGCGCGATCCGCAGCTGGCCGCCCAGGCGCTGTGGAACATGATCGCGACGCTGGCCGAGGCCGGCCGCTACCGCACCGCCCGCCGGCTGCTGTGGCGCAGCCGCGCCGTGTTCAGAGGCGTCATCGATCCCCACCGGATCCGCTGGACCGAGGCCCAGATCCTCGCCGGCCTCGGCGACGTCGCCCACGCCGAGCCGGCCTTTCAGCAGGCGCGCGCGGGCTTCGCCGGCCGCGGCCAGGTCTACCCCGCCGCCATGGTCGGCCTGGACCTCGCCGCCATGCTGGCGCGCCAGGGCCGGGTCGAGGAGGTGCAGGTCCTGGCCGGCGAGATGATCGCCACCTTCCGCGGGCTGCGCATCGCCCGCGAGGCGGTCGCCACCCTCCTGATCCTCCAGCGCGCCTGCCAGACCGGCGGCCAGGTGCTGGAGGTGATCGAGATCGCCGTCACCTTCCTGCGCGACCTGGAGCGTCAGCCCCTCCGGCCGGCGGCGGCCGCCGCCGAGGCGCCGGGGGGCGAGGGCGGCGCCGGGTCTCCCGAGCGGCCCCCCGCCCCGGGACCGCGCCGTTAGTCGAGTTGGCAGCCCGCGGCAGCTGCCCCCGCCACCGCTCAGGTCCATCCGACCGCTTCGATCGTTTCGGCCTTTCCTATCGGCTCGGTCCAGTACCGATCGGCGGTCGCGGCGACCCAGGCGCAGCTGCCCGCCGTCCCGACGCCTGCCCGATCGGGTGACTTCGCTTATAATCGCCTTTTTGTAGCCGAAATCGCGAGAGGAGATTGGATTGGCCACTCTCAAGCAGGGATCGGCCATCGTCCTGAGCAGCCTTGCCGCAGCTCTGGCCATCGTTCTGTGGGGTTGCTTTTTCTGGAACTGCCCTCTTGTCCTCGACGCCCTGAGGACTCCGGCCGACGCCGGAGGCGCGGCCTCGGCGATCCGCGCCGAGTTCCCGGAGAGCGGCACCTACCTCCTTCCGGGACCCGGCACCAGTGCGGAAACCAGAGAGGGCATCCTTAACGAAGGCGGTCCGATCGCCACCATTTCGGTGAACTATGGCGCGATCGCGATGAGCCGATGGGGCCGCCTGCTCGGCGCTTTCGCCGTGGCCTTTGCCGCTGCGTTGTTGTTGAACCTTGCCGCCTACCGGGTACGCTCAGCTTTCAGACATTATCGTCAGCGCCTGTTGTTCATCACCGTGACCGGCGGCGCCGGTTCACTGCTGCCCACCCTGTTCGATCCCATCTGGTGGGCGCATCCCATCGCCTGGCAACTGGTCCGCGCCTTCTTCTATCTCACCGCCTGGACCTGGGCCGCCCTGGTGCTCGCCCCTTTCGTCAAACGGAAGCCGGCGCACCAGTCCAGCCAGGATGCTGGATCGACAGCTCCGTCGCGTCCGGCTAACTTGGGCCGGGCACCGGCAGGCCGTCCGCCGGACTCCAGGTACCGCGCGGGCGAAGAACGTTCTCACCCGCCACCTCCTTGATCGCTTTTTTCGCTCGCCAGGATAAGCCGCGCATCCTGAGGCAGGAATCGACCTTGCCAGGGCCTCTCTGCTCCGCTGCCGGCTCCGGCGCCGTGAGACGCCGCAGGAGCTCCTGCGCCAGCATCTTGGCCAGCAGGCTTTCGCGCGGCGCATAGGCGCCGCCGATCTCTGCCACCACGGCATCGGGAAAGGGATCGTCGAACGGCGCCTCGCAAACCTCAGCGATCACCATCTTGGCGAACCTCTCGTCGTACGCGCTCTCGGTGAGCTCGGGCAGCGGCCAGCCGCGCATCGCCCCGGCCTCGTCGGGGCTGTCATAGAGCAGCCACCGGCCGCAGATCGCCGCCCGCGCCTCGCAGCTCCGGATCGCGGCCGGCGGGCACCTCCAGGCGTCGGCTCTTGTCGTCTCGTTGCAACCCCGTTCAAGCTCCTCAGGTGCCAGACAGGTGGTTCCGCGCTCGCCTTCAAGGCGGCGCCGAACCGGATCCGGCAGCGGCACCGCGACATCGGCCAGCGGATCTTTGCCGGCTTCCGCCCAGGAGGGCATGCCAGGACCATGAAGCTGCAGGGCGCGCAGATCGCTGCCCACGATGGGCTTGGCACCGCGCCAGCAGTTGTCGACGCCGCTAAGCTCTGCTCCACGCAGGCGCGTGTACTCGAAGGCCAGCTCCCGGGCTCCCTCCAGCGACGCCTGCTGAAAATCCGCGGCCAGCAGCTTTGCATTCGAGAAGACCGCCGCCTGTGCCTGGCTGCTCACCAGATGGGCGCCGCGCAGATCGGCGGTCGACAGGTCGGCGGCCATGAGCTTGGCCGATCTGAGATCGGCCCCCACGAGCGAAGCGCCCGCGAGATTGGCGGCTCGCAGATCCGCATCCCTCAGGTCCGCCAGGTCGAGCACGCTGTTGGAGAGGTCCGCTCCTGCAAGGTGGGCTCCGGCCAGGGAGGCGTGGCGCAGCTGGGCAAACGACAGGTCCGCGCCTTCGAGATGAGCGCCGGAGAGGTCGGCGCCACGCAGGTCGGCAAGGATGAGCTTCGCCTGGGAAAGATCGGCGCCGGAGAGCCTCGCGTTCCGCAGGCTCGCCACCTCCGACCGCTGCTGCTGGCTGATCCGCCTCAGATCCCGACGCTTCTGCGGGCCCGCCGGCGCATCGATGATCACGTCCGGCTCATTGACCGGCGTGAGCTCTGCGGCATGCAAATGCGCCTCCATCAACGTGGCGCCGTCCAGCCGTGCACCGCGAAAGTCCGCAAAATCGAGCGTCGCGTGGCTGAAGTCGGCGCCGCGCAGATCGCGGCCATGGAAGTCCAGGCTGTGGCTGGACGCCACGCTCCCCTCTGCCGGCGCTGCCCCCTCCCCTCTGGCGGCCGACCGCCGACTCGGTTCATGCAGCACCAGGTTGCGATGCATGGGGAACGGAAATTCCTCTCCGGTCAAGAGCTCGTAGCCGGTGCCAGGCCCTTGAGCCACCATGGTCGAAAGCAGGACGATGGCCAGCGAGCCGAGCGCCGCCAGACTCAGGCCGTGACCCTTGGCAAGCCTGAAGAAGGCTCCGGGCCGCGTTCCTGTCGCCCGCGGAGTGCTGACGAAGAAGTACCACAACAACGCCAGATCCGAAAGCACCAGGACTTCGTGCCATGCCGTCGCCGCCGCGGAGTGGTAGGGGAGGAAGCGGATCTGCGCCAGCAGCAGGATCAAGGTCGGGAGAACGTTGACCGCGGCCAGGAGCGTGCCGAGGAGAATCCGCACCAGCCAGTGATAGCGCCTGCCCCAGAGCACGCCGAGGGGCAGCACGGGAAAGAACTTCTCCGCCGCGCCAGCGATTCGCAACCGCTCCGGGTCGGCCTTGCGCACCAGCAGGTATTGCTGCAGGAGAAGGTTGAGATGAAGAATCCAGAGCAGGAGCGGCGCAAAGAAGAAAAACCACTCCAGGGGCATATGGACATTAAGCAACGGCAGCACGATGCTGGTGCCGGCGAGCAGCAGCTCGTCGGTGGTGGAAGCGATGGCGACCCCGATGTACACGCAGGTGGCCAGGAAGGTCAAGGTCACGCCGTTGAGATGCCGCGCGGAGTCGTTGATCTGATTGATGACGTCGTCGGCGCCGGGCGGCCCCCCCTCCGCCTCGTCCCCCTCGTCGCCGCTGTCGCCGTCCGCGGCCCCGGCCTCGTCGGTCAATTCCTCGTCGGTGCTCACCGAGGGTCCTCCTGGGAGCTCGGGCCCACGGGAACTGCGTCGACGAAATTGAGCTGCCGCACGGAGCGTGGCATGCCCGCCAGGGTCGTGACCTCGCCCGCGCTCAACGTCAGGCTCTCCAGGCCTTCATGCCCAGCGAGGGCAGCCAGCGAATCGATTCTCGTATTGCTGATGTCGAGCCCGCGCAGCGTGGGCGGCAGCGCCGGCAGCGTCCGCAGTCCGGTGCGCGCGACATTCAGCACCACAAGGCGTGGCGGCAGCTTGGCAATGCTGGTCAGCGCCGGGCAGCCACAGATCTCCAGACGCTCCAGCGACTCGGGCAGCTGATCGATCCTGGCCAGGCGCGTATCGCACACTACAAGAGATCTGAGCTGGCCAGTTGCCGGCAAGCCGGCCAGGCTGGAGAGGGGCGAGCCGGTCAGATCGAGCTCTTCGACATGCTCGAGCAGGCGCGAGATTGGCCGCAGATCCGGCACCGACAGGGCAAGCCGCCGCAGGCTTGCCGGCAGGAGGGTCAAGGGGACCGTGGAACCCGACAGGTCAAGCCCCTCCAGACCGGCGGGGAGCTGTCGCAGCGGCTGCGACCCGGACCTGGCCGAGGCGAGGTCTCCAAAGTTGGTCAATGCGAGATCCCTGAGGTGGGGCGGCCAGGCCGGAATGGACTTGCAGGCATCAAGGGTCAGGACCGAGATGCTGTCCGGCAGAGCCGATGGCGGGAACCCCTGGCTCAGATGGAGAGAGCTCAGAAAGGAACTGTCCTTGACCGCCGGCACAGTGCCGCCAACGATGCGGAGCCGGGTGAGGAACCGCGGCAGGGCCGAGATCTGCAGGTTGGTGTTCTCCACCAGCTCCAAACTCTGCAGGCCCGCTGGCAGCTGCGGCAACCGTCGGATGCCCGTCTTGTTCAGGGCCAGCGATTGCACCGTGACCGGCAGATCCTCGAGGATCTCGATGCTCCCGCCGGCCAGCGAAAGGGTGCGCAGAGAGAGCGGCAAGCCGCTGATCCTCTGGATACCGGTCGCTCCGATCTCCAGGTAGGTCAGCGAGTCCGGCAGCTCAGGCAACCTGGTGAACTGCTTGCCGGAAAACTTGAGAGATCGCAAGCTCACGGGCAGATGGTCCAATCGGGTAACCCTGGTCTCCCGCAGGTCCAGCGTCCTGATCCGCTCGGGGAGGCCATGCAGGGTCCGCAGCCGCGTCCTGTGCACATCCAGCTGATCAAGCGTGGCCGGCAGGCCCTCAATGCTGTCGATGTCAGTTTCGCTGGCGATGAGCATCTTGAGCGGCGGCTTCAGGGCGACGGTCCTGGCGCAGGGAGGAAGCCGAAGCTCCTCCAACTGCGGCTGTCGCGCGCGCAGATCCGCCGGCAGACAGGAGGACACCCCTTCCCGGGTCTTCCCTCCACTCCCCGAAGTCGACTTTTCTGGCCGCGATGCGATGGAGAGAACGGCCGCAGCTGCCAGGATCAGCGAGCCGCGGCCTAATCCGCGTCTACCTCGAAAGCTACGCCGGATCTTGCGCGACGAAGCCGCGAGGTCCATGGGCCGCCCGGGACTCTACTGGCATAGGCTGGCCGGAAGATGTCCCTGCAGCCTGCTCGCAGGCACCAGGAAGGCCCCGGTTACATCCTGGTCGTTCAAGGTCCTTGCCGGCCCCTTCTCGATGAACGCCCACCGCTTGTCACCTGGAACGGCAAAAAGGTGATGAGCCCGGCTCGGCAGCTTGGTTGTCTCGTCGATCCGACCCGTCGCGAGGTTGACGTGGCTCAATCTCCATTCGGTCGCGCCTCCGGCCGGACGGCGGAAGAGGACGTAGAGGTCGGCGCCCTGGGTATAGATGCCGGCAACCATCGCGGACTCCTCAACCGCCTGCATCACCGAGACGAAGTCCTCGGGCTGCACGAAGCTGGGCAGCTCCGGCGCGGCCACGTCGTCGAGCGCGTCCATCTTGTCGAGCTGACCGCTGCCGGCTGCGCTGCGATAGAGGGTCATCTGGCCGCCTTCCATGAGCACGGCATAGCCGGTACCACCGGCGGCAGCGACATACGGGTAGCCCAGGCGATGGAATTTGCGCGACACGGCGGTCACGGCCCGCGGCGCAAGGTACTTGAACGCACCCGGCTGATCGAGAGAGAACCGGACCAGGCCGCTCGACCAGCGATTGCCCGGGCTCTCCACCTCGGCAAAGCCAAAGACGTCGCTGCCCGCCAGGGCCCAGGTGAGCAGCTTCCTGACCGCCGACTGCTCATAGTCGACGCGCTCATGAGCGTCCGTGGCGCCATGGAACACGTAGCTGCGGTCCAGGCTCAGGAAACGGTCGCCCTGGACCTGAATCACCAACCTCTGGCCCTGCGCCGCCAGCTTCGTCGGGAAGGTGTTCTTGAGGCTCCTCGTGACCGACTCCCCCAGGGTGCCGAGCTGCCGGCCGGTGGCCGAGTAGCGCAGGACCTCCTGGTTCTGGGTGTCCACGAGGAGGAGGTGCTCACCGTTCCACGCGCCGGAGTTTGTCCAGCCCGGCGGCGGCCAGAGCTCGATCCGCGAACAGGCTGCCGCCGAGGAACCGGTGGCCTGAAACGCGCCATCCGCCTGCCCCTGCACCGCCGCGGCAAGCAGGACGGCCGAACCGCAGACGACGAGGCCCGCTAATACAGGGCGGGGCCGCATGGCGCCTCCGGATAGCCGAAGCAGCAGCCGCTGCCCGCGACGCAGCTGCCGTAGGAATTCGCGCCCAGAGTGGCCGCTCCACAAACCTGCCTGGCGGTGCCTGGCGCCGCGGCTCTCGCGCTCAGCACTGGACTCGCCGCCTGCACGGGGACAAGACCCCCGATCAGCAGAAACGCGGCAGCGCCGATCGATTTCCTCGTACACGTCATAGCTCCCTCCCAAAGGAATTGGTCGGATGATCTTCGGGGCAGACCCGCAGATGGGCGATCGACTGACCCCCTCCACCCCACGAGGCTCCCTCCGGTACCCCGTGCGGCGGTCGTCGCTGCGGGTGCTCCATAGGCTCGTGTTCCCGCTAGTAGTGAAATTAGCTAACGTATTCTAGTGCGCATCAGCTTGGCCTGTCAACAGTTGCGGCAATTGCCATATGCAGCTTCATGCGGAACCCCCCTGTCGCGGCCCGCCGTCGGATCACCCGGGCTGTTTCGGGAAGAGAAACCGAGCCGCGGGATTTGTTGGACCAGGCAGCTGCTCCGGTCCTGTGTGCGGTCTTCAAGCATAGGGCATGCCTGTCGAAAAGCTCAGGCTCGATGCCCTCCGCCGCACCTGGCAGCAGAGAGCATCTCTTTCTAAGAAACGGTGCCGCTGGGAGCCCGGACGTGGACGGCTGCCCGCGGCAACAGCGCCCGGCCCGGGCTCCGAGAGCACGGGCAGACGGAATCGTAGTTGCCGCGGGTGGGATCTTAGCACTCCTATACATGCCGGCGATGCCGGTTTCTTTCCCTCCCGTGTCCCCTCTGGACCGGCTTCAGCGGTGGGCCGTCCAGGTCGCCGGCGGGGTGCCGGGCATCGGCGGCGGGACCGGCTTCCGCGACGCCACCCCGGGAGCTGCCGGACCAGGGCAAGCAACAGGCGGATGGCGGCAGGGACCAGCCACGCCACTTCATGAGGGGGTCATCTTCGGCATCTCCTTTCCACGACAGCCGGGAGGGAGCGTTCCCTCCGGTTGTCGTGATGCCGAAGAAGCCTTGTGACATTGGAAGCGAAAATTCGTTGGAAGCAAATTTTCGCTAACGAGCGCCGACGGTGACCGCGAGGTCGCGCGGCTCGCCGCCGCGCAGCAGGCGCAGGGTCACCTCCTTGCCGATGCGCTCCTCGGTGAGCTGGGCGTGGAGCTGGGCGAGGTCGGCGAGGGAGTGGCCGTCGATCGTGAGCAGCACGTCGCCGAGCACCAGGCCGGCCTTGGCCGCCGGGCCGTCCGGCTGCACGCCGACCACGATCAGGCCGACCGCCTGGCCGAGCTGCTGCTCCTGCTCGGCGGGCAGCCGCACCGGGTAAGCGCCGATGCCGAGGAAGCCGCGGCGCACCCGGCCGTGGGCGAGGAGCGACTCGACCACCGGGCTGAAGGTGGCGGCGGCGAGCAGCAGCCCGCGGCGGTGCAGCAGGCCCGAGGTGGCGATGCCCAGAGGCCGGCCGGATGCGTCCAGCACCAGGCTGCCCGAGAAGCCGCGCTCGCGCGCCGCGTCGAGCTCGACGTAGGGCCCGAGCTTGGCGCCCGAGGGGCTGCGCCAGCTGTCGCGCACGTCGCTCACCATCGCCAGCACCGCCCGCACCTGGCGGCCGGGGCGGCCGACGAGCACCGCGAGCTGGCCGGGCGCCACGCCGCCCAGGTCCGCCCACGGCGGCACCGGCAGGCCGGAGGCCTCGATCCGCAGGACCGCCAGGTCGGTCGCGGCGTCGCGGCCGACCACGCGGGCCGGGAGGCGCCGGACACCGTTCGAGCCGGCGGCGCCATCGGGGCCAGCGGAGCCGGCGGCGCCGCTTCCCGCGCCCAGGCCGACGATCACGTCCTCGTCGCGCTCGACGTTGTGGCTCGCCGCCACGATGACGCCGTCCGCGGCATAGACGGCGCCGCTCGCCGACAGGCGCCGCCCGCCATCGATCTGCGCCGCGAAGGGGGCCGCCGCCGCCACCACGGCGGCCAGCGCCTGGGAGAGCTGGCCAAGGGGGGCAAGGGCGGCTGGAGAGGCGATTGGATCCGCGATGGAGCTGGAGCCGGGCTTCGGGTTGGGATCGGTTGCAGAGTTGGTCGTCTCGGTCGTCATGCGGCGAGGGTAGCCCGCACGCCGGCGGCCCCGCATCCGCCGTTCCGCCAGGAGCCGTCCTGCCCGATCGGGCAGGCGCACCGCCCCTCGGCGGCAGGACGCCCGTCGCCAAGCGGGTCGCCAACCGCCGCGGCACCAGCGCAGTTGCCTGCCGCCCGGCGCCTTCGCCTCCGAAGTGGCCAGCGGTCCCCCGAAGACGACATGCCGACGGTCCAGGCGATGGGCCTCGGCGTCCCGCGCCTCTGAAGGCGGGCCGCTCCCGGAGCGCAGCGCGCGCGGCCACCGCCCTCGGCCTTCGCCTCTACAGCAGCACCAGCCCCAGCCGCGCGGCGCGGATCGCCGCGTCGGTGCGGGTCTGGGCGCCGAGCTTGGTGACGATGGCATTGACGTGGAACTTGGCGGTGTGCTCGCTGATCCCCAGGCGCTCGGCGATGCGGCGGTTGGAGAGGCCCTGGGCGAGGAGCTGGAGGACCTCCAGCTCGCGCGGGGTCAGGGGGTCGAGGGGCGGCCCTTGCGGCTCCGGGCGCGGGCGCAGGAGCGGCTGGAGGAGGTCCTCGTCGAAGACCAGGAGGCCCTGGGCCAGGGCGCGCAGCGCCGCGGCCAGCCGGCCGCCATCGCCGCCGTCGAGGCCGCGCGCCAGGAGGCCGCGGACGCCGGCGGCGAGCGCCGCGGCGGCCACGTCGTCGGCCTCCTCGCCCTCCTGGTCGGCGAGGAGCGC
>JASLEW010000476.1 GCA_030150965.1 Thermoanaerobaculia bacterium
GCCGCCGGCGCCCGTGGCGCCGGGTTTGCTGCCGGCGCCGGTGGCGCCGGCTTTGCAGGTATCCGACTCGGCAAAGCGCACACCGCCCGGGATGTCGACGTCGAACAGATGCAGCTTGCGATACACCGCCAGCACCCGCCCGTCGGGGCCGAAGAGGACGCTGGTGTTGTGGCAGCGCGCCGGGTCGGCGCTGCGCTCGTTGAAGGAGCCGAGCAGCAGGTGGATGCCCAGGCGCCTGGCCAGCGCGGCGAAGCTGCCGGCGGTGGGCCCGTCGAGCGGCTCGGCGCGCCGCACCTTCTCCTCGTGCGGGCCGAGGTAGTTGGTGTTCTCGGGGGTGGCGACCAGGCGGGCGCCCGCCGCCGCTGCCCGTTCGACCAGGTGGCTGGCGCTCTGCCAGTTGGCCTCCTCGTCGGAGGTGGAGGTCAGCTGGACGACGGCGGCGACGAAGGAGGCCGACATGCGGTACTCTTGTAGCACACTCCTGACCGGCACGTGACCGCGCCGCCACCACCCCGTAACCAGGCGCTGCCATTCTGCTGTTGGGAGGAAAGCGACTCTTGAACGCCCTGGCCACGTTGTTTGTGTGTTTGGCGCTGCTCGCGGCGTTTTCCGTCCTTGCGGCGGTGCTGGCCGACGGTCTGGCCCTGCGGGCCCTGGTCCGCCGCGCCAGCCCCTCCCGCCCCGCCTGGTGGCCGCGGCGGGCCGGCGGCGCCGTGATGCCCCCGGGCCTCCTCCCTCCGGGCGCTCCCGGCTCACCGGACGCCGGCGGCGGCGCCGGCCTCGCGCTGCCGCCGATCTCGGTGCTCAAGCCGCTCAAGGGGGTGGACGAGGGGTTGCTCGACAACCTCGCCTCGCTCGCCGCCCAGGACTACCCCTGCTTCGAGCTGGTGCTGGGCGCCGAGGATCCGCACGACCCGGCGCTCGCGGTCGTGGCGCTCCTGCGCCAGCGGTTCCCGAGCATCGCCATCACCGTCGTGGCCGGCGCCCCGCCGCTCGGCTACAACCCGAAGGTCACCAACCTGGCCTCCCTCGCCCGCCACGCCCGGCACGAGCTGCTGCTGATCTCCGACTCCAACGTGCGGGCGCATCCCGGCTACCTGCGCGCCATGGCCCGGCAGCGGCTGGCGAGCGGTGCCGGCCTGGTGTCCTCGGTGCTGGCCGGGGTCGGCGAGGAGAGCCTCGGGGCCCTGTTCGAGAACCTGCACCTCAACTCGTTCGTCGCCGCCTCGGTCTGCACCGCGCAGACCCTGGGCCTGCCCTGCGTGGTCGGCAAGTCGATGCTCTTCCGCCGCGGCGAGCTGGAGGCCGCCGGCGGCTTCGAGGGCGTCCGCGACGTGCTCGCCGAGGACTACGTGCTGGGCTGCCGCTTCGCCGCCCACGGCCTGCCGGTGGCGCTGTCGTCACACGTCCTGCCGGTCGTCCACCGGCACCGCACGGTGCGCGAGTTCCTCGGCCGCCACCTGCGCTGGGCGCAGATGCGGCGGCGCCTGTCGCCGGCCTACTTCGGCGAGCCGCTGGTCAACCCGGTCCCCTGGCTGCTAGCGCTGCTGGCTCTGACTGCCACCGCCGCGCGGCGGAGCGCAGGCACGCTCGCCGCCGTGGCGCTCGCCGCCGCCGCCGGCCTGGTCCTCAAGGTGGCGGCCGACGCCCGGCTCGCGCACCGGCTGCGCGGCAGCCGGCTGTCGCCCGCCGCCCTCGCCGCCATCCCGCTCAAGGACCTGCTCATCGCCGCGGTCTGGATCGTCGGCCTCTTCCGCACCACCATCGTCTGGCGCGAGAACCGCCTGCGGGTGGGCCCCGGCAGCGTGCTCACGGCGTTGGGCGAGGAGGAGCCGGTGGAGGCCCTGGCATGATCTCGCTGCGCGCCTACAGCCGCCAGACCTGGGAGCGGGTCGTGTCGGTGGACCAGGCGATCCTGCTCGCCGTCCGCCGCTGGGAGTCGGCGCTGATGACCCGCCTGATGCGGATGCTCACCCGCATGGGCGATCCGGCCGCCTGGGTGGTGGTGGGCCTGATCCTGGGCGCGGTCGCCGGAGCGCACTACGCCTGGCTGCTGGGCACCGGCGCCGGCTTCGCCGTGGCCGGCTCGCAGATCCTCAAGCGCATGTTCGCCCGCCCGCGCCCGACCAGCTGCATGGGCGGCTTCGCGCCCCTGGTGGTGATCCCCGACCGCTTCTCCTTCCCCTCGGGCCACACCGCCGCCGCCTTCGGCGTCGCGGTGGCGCTGGCCGGCCAGGGGAGCGGCATCGCCCTGCTGACCCTGATCCTGGCCTTCGGCATCGGCATCTCCCGGATCTACCTCGGCGCGCACTTCCCGCTCGACGTGGCCGCCGGAGTGCTGGTGGGGGCCGCCTCGGGGCTGGCCGCCCGCCTGCTCGTGGACGGCTGCTACCACCTGATGGAGCTCCTGGGTTACGCTGGACTGACGCTGATCCCCCTCGGGTTCGGCAGCTGACCCTGAGCACCCTGCCCACCTCCACCGCACCGCTTGCGCCGGCCCCGCGGCCCCTGGACTCGCGGCCCCTGGAGGCCCCGCGGCTTGCCGCGCCGAGCCCGCAGGCCGCGGCGGCCCCGCCGGCCGCCCCGATCGTGGCCGCGGTCGAGATGGGCTACGGCCACCTGCGGGCCGCCTGGGCGCTGGCCGATCAGCTGGGCGTGCCGGTCCTGGAGGTGGACCACCCGCCGGTCGCCGGCGCCGAGGAGCAGCGCCTCTGGCAATCGGGCCGGCGCCTGTACGAGGCCACGGCGCGGGCGTCGCAGCTGCCGGTCGTGGGGCTTCCCCTGCGGGCGCTGCTCGACAGCCTGACCTCGATCCCGCACCTCTACCCCAAGCGCGACCTCTCGGCGGTCACCATCCAGGCCCGGTCGCTCGACCGCCTGGTGCGCAAGGGCCTCGGCCAGGGGCTGGTGGACCTGCTGCGGGCGACCGGCGCGCCGCTGGTCACCACCTATTTCGCCACCGCCGTGCTCGCCGACCATCACGGCTGCGCCCCGGTCTACTGCGTGGTCACCGACGTGGACATCAACCGCGTCTGGGTGCCGATCGACCCGCGCCGCAGCGGCATCGTCTTCCTGACTCCGAGCCGCCGCGCGCTCGAACGGCTGCGCGCCTACGGCGTGCCGAAGCGGCAGATCCAGTACACCGGCTTCCCGCTGCCCGGCGAGCTGCTCGGCGGGCCCGACCTGCCGGAGCTGCGCCGCCGGCTCGCCGGCCGCCTGGTGCGGCTGGACCGCAAGGGGGTCTTCCGGGAGCAGGCGCGCAGCGAGATCGACTACTTCCTGGAGGCCGAGCTGCCCGCCGACCAGGAGCGCAAGCCGCCGCTGCTCACCTTCACCGTCGGCGGCGCCGGCGCCCAGGCGGCGGTCGGGCGGTCGCTGATCCGTGGCCTGGCGCCGCTCATCGGCGACGGCCGCCTGCGGCTCGCCCTCGCGGCCGGCACCCGGACCGAGGTGGCGGCGAAGTTCGAGCGCTGGGTGCGCGACGCCGGGCTGGGCGGCCTCCTGGGCGGCGAGGTGAGCATCCTCCTGGCCGCCGGCACGGCGAGCTACTTCACCGGCTTCAACCGGCTGCTCGCCGAGACCGACATCCTGTGGACCAAGCCCAGCGAGATGACCTTCTTCGCCGCCCTCGGCCTGCCGCTCGTCTTCTCGCCGCCGGTCGGCATCCACGAGCGCTACAACCGGCGCTGGGCGATCGAGAACGGCGCCGGCCTCAAGCAGCGCGAGCCTGATCAGGCCGGCTTCTGGATCCGCGAATGGCTGCGCGAGGGGACCCTGGCGGCGGCGGCCTGGTCGGGGTTCATGCGCCTCCCCAAGTTCGGCCTCTACCAGATCGTCGAGCGGGTCGCCGGCGGGGTGCAGCCGGCCCGGCGCGCGGCGGAGGGCTGAAGCCCCCAGTACTAGACCAGGCGGCCGGCCATGGCGCCGTCCATGAGCCCCACCAGCTCGACCTCGCTCAGCCGGTTGCGCAGGCCGGCGGCGGCCGGGCAGACGACGCGGATGTAGTTGTCGGTCAGCCCCTGGCCCTGGCCGTCCTTCGGCCGCTCCCAGAGGACCGCCGCCCGGCTCCCCAGGTGCGCGGCATGGAAGGAGCGCTCGGCCGCCGCGGCGGCGGCGAGCATGCGCTCCATCCGCCGCTGCCGCTCGGCCTCGGGCACCGGCGCCTCGAGCGCCGCCGCCGCGGTGCCGGGCCGGGGCGAGTAGGGGAACACGTGCACCCGGGCAAAGCCCAGCGCGGTCACGGTCGCCAGGCTCTCCTCGAACTCGGCCGCGGTCTCGCCCGGGAAGCCGACGATGACGTCGGTGGTCACCCCCACGCCGGGGACGGCGGCCCTGGCCTGCCGCAGCAGCCGGGCGAACCCCGCCGCGGTGTAGGGGCGCCGCATGCGGCGCAGGGTGGCGGTGGCGCCGCTCTGGAGCGCCAGGTGGAGATGCCGGCAGAGGCGGCGGTCGGACCACAGGCCGAGCAGCTCGCCGTCCAGCTGCCACGGCGCGATCGAGCTCAGGCGCAGGCGCGCGGCCGGCGGCGGGCGGCGGCCGGGGGCGGGACCCGGACCGGCGGACGCCGCGGCGTCCGCCGGGAGAGCGGCGAGCAGCGCCGCTC
>JASLEW010000486.1 GCA_030150965.1 Thermoanaerobaculia bacterium
CGGGCGGCCCGGGCGGCCCGGGCGGCCCGGGGTCGGGAGCCCTGGCCGCCGCCACCGATCGGTTAGACTTGCCGCGCGGCACTCGTGGCGCCCGGGCCGCCAGGGCGGATGGCACGCGCCCAGGCCCGGACGGGACAGGCAACAGGGTCATCGCAGGGTCAGAACTGGCTCGGCTTCAATCGGAGGGTTCATGGCGGCAAAGCACATTTACGCGTTCGGCGGCGGCACGGCCGACGGGACGGGCGACCAGAAGACACTGCTCGGCGGCAAGGGCGCCGGGCTGGCGGAGATGAGCCGGCTGGGCATCCCGGTGCCGCCGGGCTTCACCCTCACCACCGAGGTCTGCACCTACTACCAGGAGCACGACGGCGCCTATCCGAAGGGCCTGGAGCGGGAGCTGGCGCAGCAGCTCAAGCGCCTGGAGAAGCTCACCGGCCAGCGCTTCGGCGACCCCGAGAACCCGCTGCTGGTGTCGGTGCGTTCGGGGGCGCCGGTGTCGATGCCGGGGATGATGGACACCATCCTCAACCTCGGCCTGTCGCCCGCCATCGTAGCCGCCTGGATCGAGCGCGGCGCCGACGAGCGCTTCGTGCGCGACGCCTGGCGGCGCCTGCTGACCATGTACGGGGACGTGGTGCTGGGCGTCGAGCACGCCGACTTCGAGGAGATCCTGGGCGCGGCGCGCCAGGAGCACGGCGCGGAGAGCGACGCCGACCTGCCGCCCGCGGCGCTGGAGAAGGTGGGAGCCGCCTTCGAGCGGCTGATCGCCAAGCATGGGACGCCCTTCCCGCCGGAGCCGCAGGCGCAGCTGTGGGGCGCCATCGGCGCCGTCTTCGCCAGCTGGAACAACCGCCGGGCGCGCGAGTACCGGCGGCTCAACGGCATCTCCGACCGCCTGGGCACCGCGGTCAACGTGCAGGCGATGGTCTTCGGCAACCGCGGCACTGACTGCGCCACCGGCGTCGCCTTCACCCGCAACCCGGCGACCGGCGAGGCGCGGGTCTACGGCGAGTACCTGGTCAACGCCCAGGGCGAGGACGTGGTGGCCGGCATCCGCACGCCGCGCCCGATCGTCGGCGTCGACGGCAGCCGCGGCCTGGCCGAGGACTTCCCGCAGGCCGACCGCGAGCTGCGCGACGTGTGCGCCCGCCTGGAGCACCACTACCGCGACATGCAGGACGTCGAGTTCACCATCCAGCACGACCGCCTCTACATGCTGCAGACGCGCGGCGGCAAGCGCACCGGTCCGGCGGCGGTGCGGATCGCCGCCGAGCTGGTGGCCGAGGGGGTGCTCACGCCGCGCGAGGCGCTCGGGCGCGTCAAGCCGCAGGACCTGCTGCAGATGCTGGCGCCGGAGTTCGACGGCGACGAGAAGGCGAAGGCGGTCGCCGCCGGCAACCTGCTGGCGCATGGGCTGCCGGCCGGCCCCGGCGCCGCCTCGGGCCGGATGGTGCTCTCGGCCGACCGCGCCGCCGCGATGGCGGCGCACGGGCCGGTCATCCTGGTGCGCGCCGAGACCTCGCCCGAGGACATCGTCGGCATGCACGCCGCGGTGGGCATCCTCACCTCGCGCGGCGGCATGACCTCGCATGCCGCGGTGGTGGCGCGCGGCATGGGCAAGCCCTGCCTGGTCGGTGCCGGCGCCCTGGAGGTGGACGAGCGTGCCGGGGTGGTGCGGGCGGGCGGCCGCACGATCAAGGAGGACGAGGAGATCTCGATCGACGGCACGACCGGCGAGGTGATCGCCGGCGGCATCAAGACGCGGCCGTCCGAGGTGCTGCGGGCGCTGCTCGCCGGCGAGCCCGACGGCTCGCCCGCGGTCGCCACCTTCCGCGGCATCCTCGGCTGGGCCGACGAGGTGCGGCGCATGCGCGTGCGCGCCAACGCCGATACGCCGGGCGACGCCGAGGTGGCGCGCGCCCTGGGCGCCGAGGGCATCGGCCTCTGCCGCACCGAGCACATGTTCTTCGAGGAGGAGCGCATCCCCTGGGTGCGGCGGATGATCCTGGCCGACGACGCCGCCGAGCGCGCCGAGGCCCTGGCCAAGCTCCTGCCCATGCAGCAGAAGGACTTCGAGGGCATCTTCGCCGCCCTCTCCGGGCTGCCGGTGACGGTGCGGCTGCTCGACCCGCCGCTGCACGAGTTCCTGCCGCACGGCGAGGCGCTGAGCAGCCTGGCCAGGCAGATGGGCGTGGCGGAGGAGAAGGTGGCGGCGCGCGCGGCGGCGCTGGCCGAGGCCAACCCGATGCTCGGCCACCGCGGCAGCCGGCTGGGCATGACCGCCCCCGAGATCTACGAGATGCAGGTCGAGGCGATCGCCCGCGCCGCCTGCGCGCGGGCGCGCGCCGGCGACGAGGTGGTGGCCGAGATCATGGTGCCGCTGGTCGGCGTCGAGCAGGAGATGATCCGCCTGCGCGAGCGCATCGCCGCGACCATCGGCCGCGTCTTCGGCGAGGAGAAGATGGAGCTGCCGGTGGCGATCGGCACCATGATCGAGGTGCCGCGCGCGGCGCTCATCGCCGCCCGCATCGCCGTCCACTGCGACTTCTTCTCCTTCGGCACCAACGACCTGACGCAGATGACCTACGGCTACTCGCGCGACGACATCGGCCGCTTCCTGCCGAGCTACATCGAAAACGACGTGCTCCCCTTCGATCCGTTCGCCCGCATCGACGAGGAGGGCGTCGGCCAGCTGGTGCGCCTGGCCTGCGAGCACGGGCGCGAGGCGCAGCATCACCTCCATCTGGGCGTCTGCGGCGAGCACGGCGGCGATCCCGACTCGATCGACTTCTTCGACCGCGCCGGTCTGGACTACGTCTCATGCTCGCCGTACCGGGTGCCGATCGCCCGCCTGGCGGCGGCGCGGGCCACCCTGGCGCGCGAGCGCGAGGGCGCGGCGGCGGCGATGGTGAAGCCGCCGGCGGCGGCGGCAGAAGCGAGCGCGGGCGCGGGCGCCGGCACGGCGGCCGGTCCCAAGGACACAAGGCCGAGGACGGCCAGGACCGCGGCGCCGGGGATCAGGGCGGCCGGAGGCAGAGCGGCTAGAGCCAGGAAGGCCGCCTCCGGGACGGCAAAGGCCGGGGCAGCCGGGGCGAAGACGGCGGCGGGCGCGACGAAGGCCGCGGCAGCAGGCGCCGGGGGGGCCGGAGCCGGGAAGGCCGGAACCGGGGCAGGGGGCGGGGCCGGGAAGGCCGGAACCGGGACGGCAAAGGCCGGGGCAGCCGGGGCGAAGTCGGCAGGGGCCGGGGCGGCGAAAGCCGCGGCGGCGGGCGCCAGGGCCGGCGCCGGCAGGACGGCCAAGGCCACCCCGGCCGGGGCCGGGACAGCTGCCGCCGGCACCCGGGCCGCCAGGGCAGCGGGCGGCAGGACCGCGGGCGCCGGGACGGCGGGGCGGAGGTCCGCTGGATCCAGGGGAGCGACAGGAGCGGCGGGGACCGGCGCGGGCCGGGCGCGCGCCGGG
>JASLEW010000599.1 GCA_030150965.1 Thermoanaerobaculia bacterium
CGCCTCCTCAGCGTAGTCCCCGCTACGCTTGCGTCGGCGCGCCTGGCCGGGAAACGCGGATGCCTCGACGCCTTAGATATCGGATTTGTGACGCACCGCACTAGGGTCCTCTGCGGTCGCCGCCGTCCTGCCAGTCCGCCAGCAGCTCGGCCAGCACGGACTCCTCCTCCACCGCGATGCCGGTCTCCCGCATCGCCGCGCCGAGCGCGGGGTCCCAGACGGCCTCGGTGGCCACCCCGCCGAGGCCGCGGTGCTCGACCTCGGGCTGGAGGGCCCGCACCGCGCGCCGGTAGTCGGCGGCGGAGAAGCGCCAGGGGAGGAAGCCGGCCGTCGCGTGCAGGTGGTTCCCGATCCGCAGCCCGGGCCAATCGAAGTCGCCGTGATAGTGCAGCACCGCTCCGCTGCGGACGAGCAGCGCCAGCAGCTTGCGGCCGGCCTGGTTGGGAAAGCCGCTCAGGCAGACCAGCGGCCCGCACCCGGCGAGCCGCAGGTCGGCGGCGGCGGCCACCACCACCGGGTTCTCGCACACCCGCACCGCCAGGCCGGGCGGGAAGACGAGGTCGCCGGCGGCCAGCTGCCGCAGCGTGATCCAGACCGGCTCGACGGCGCCGGCGAACGCCCTGAGCCCCACCGCGACCGCGCTGTCGCCGAGAGGCGCCACGCCGAGCGTCAGGACGTCGCAGCTCAGCTCGTCGACGATCACCCCGGCGCGCTCCCAGCACGCCCGCCGCTCGGCGGCGTTGCGCGGCGGCGGCAGCCCGGCGAGGAACGCCAGGCCGTGCACCGCGAGCGACGCCGCCGGACGGCCCGGATCCAGGCCGTGGCT
The DNA here is from genome assembly GCA_030150965.1 of Thermoanaerobaculia bacterium. Taxonomy (GTDB): domain Bacteria; phylum Acidobacteriota; class Thermoanaerobaculia; order Multivoradales; family UBA5704; genus JASLEW01. The sequence goes on from JASLEW010000599.1 coordinate 827, forward strand.
GGTGCCGAGGGTGAGGCTGGCGAGCACCTGGAGCCTCACCTCGCCGCGCCTGCGGCCGAGCGCGTGCAGGACGTCGAGAGCGCGGGCCAGGAGGCGCTCCTCGGCCACCGCGGCTGCCTCGGCCGCCCGCAATCCTGCTGCGGGGACCGTGGGACCCGCGGGATCTCCGGCCGCTGCCGTCCGCGCCGCTCCCGCCTGCGCCTCCCTCGCCGCCGCGGCAGCCGCCGCCCGGCGCAGCTGACCGCCGGCGCGCAGCTCGCTCAGCCAGCGGCGGAGCTCCGGCCGCTCGCCGACGGCGGGATGGCCGGCGGCGCGCTCCCACAGCTCCTCGCGCCACCGCCGCACCCGGGCCGACTCCTCGGCGCGGTCGCGCAGCGGCCCGCCGGCCAGCTCCATGGCGCTCCGCAGGCCGATGGCGAAGCGCGACGCGCGCAGCGCCCGGTCGAGGCGATCGAGCCGCACCCGCAGATCCCCCTCCGGCACGGCCGGCAGGCCGAGGAGACCGGCCACCGCCCGCCGCTCCTCGGGTGTGGCACCGGCAAGCCGTGCGGCGCCCCGCACGCCTTCGCCGCGCTCCAGCCGCTCGCGCACCGCCAGCCAGAGGCGTGCCAGGTCGCCGCGGCCCAGGTAGCGCAGCAGCTCCCGGTGATCCTCGCCGCCGCCCTCTCGCGGGCTCACCCGCTGCCTCCCGGCCCCTCCGTGACCTCCTCCAGGCTGCTGCCGTTCCAGACGGCGAAGGCCACCGCCACGCCTTCGAACGTGGGATCGCGGACCAGGCTGGCGATCGCCACGCCCGGCAGCTCCGCGTGGCAGCCCCACTCGTCGTGGCTGGTCATGAGGAAATCGAGATCGAGCGCCACCAGCAGACCCATGCAACGTCCGCGCATCGCCTGGTCGATGCCGGCGAACGCCTCGTCGAGCAGGATGATGCGCGGCGCCGCGGGGAGCGCCGAGCGGTAGTGCGCCGCCGCGGCGGCAAACAGCGGCAGATGCAGGGCCACCGCCTTCTCGCCGCCGGAGCTCGCGCCGTGCCCCCGGCGGGTCAGCTCCTCCCACCGGTCCTCGCCGGCCAGGCGCCGCTGGACGTGGAAGGCAAACCACGAGCGGTAGTCGAGCGCCGCCAACAGGTGATCGCGCCAGGGGACGGCCTCCAGCTGCTCGCGCGCGCTCTTCAGCCGCTCGGCGAAGAAGCCCTCCACCCTGGCCAGCTCGCCGGCCGAGAGCAGCGCCAGGTCCCGCTGCAGCAGCTGCAGGACGTCGCGCACCTCCGGCGGCGCACCGGGCGCCGGCTCCCAGGACAGGCGCAGCGCCATGCCGGATGCCGTGCGGCAGCCCGCCAGCTCCCGGTTCATCTCCAGGACCAGCTTCCGCGCGTCCGCCAAGCGGCGCCGCAGGTGCTCGCCGAACTCGTGCAGCATGAACCGGTGGAAGAGCCGTTTCTCGTTCTCGTCGAGGAGAGCCTGGCGCGCCTCCACGGCCTCCCTGAGAACGGCCGCGAGGCCGGCGACGTCGTGCTGGCGCCCGTTATAGAGGATGCGCACCACCGCAAGCTCGCCCTCGTGCTCCAGGCTGGCGGTGAAATCGGCGCCCAGCTTCCCCTCCAGGAGGCGAAAGCGCTCGTAGAGCCGGTTGCTGCGCCGGCTCGCCGCGTCCTCGCCGAGATCGACGTCCTGGCTCTCGCGCTCCAGCTCGCGGGCGACGTCGAGCGTCCGGGTGAGCGGCCAGCCGGCCGGCGCATCCTCCGGCACCGCGGTCAGGCAGAGCGCCAGCAGGCCATGCTCGGCGAAGCGGCGCAGGCCCGCCACCGCCTGCGCCCGCTCCCTCTCGCACCGCGCCAACGCCTCCCCCTTGTTCCTTGCCTCGGTCGCCGCGCCGGCGAGCTCCACCTTCTGCGTCTCGCCCACGCTCCGCAGCTCCCGGAGGCGTGCGGTGAGCGCCTCCCGGTGCGCCACGTGCTCCGCATGCCGCTGCACCACCTGCCGCGCATCGGCGCCGGCGGTGGCCTCGATCTCGGCCTGCTGCGCCCTGGCCTCCGTCGCCTTCGCCGCGCTCTCCTCGCGGCGCCGCTCCAGCCCCTCCTCCGCCGCCCTCTCCTGGCGCAGCTCTTCCTCCGCTGCCGCGGCGCGCTCGCCGGCGCGGACCGCCTCCGCGACGCGCGCCGCCAGGTCGCGGAACTGCACGGCGAAGGCGCGCAGGAGCTCGGTGGCCTCGTCGAGGCGGGCGGCATCGGCGCCCAGCTGAAGCTCCCGCGCCCGCACCGCCACCCGCTCCTGCAGCGCGGCGAGCGCGGCGTGGGCCGCCGCGG
>JASLEW010000602.1 GCA_030150965.1 Thermoanaerobaculia bacterium
CGCCGCCCCCGGAGCCGCGAGGCCGGCGCCCGGGGCGGCGGGCGCGGGCGGTGCAGCCACCGCCGGCGGCGGCCGGGCTCTCGTCTGTCCGCGTGGTCACCGCTTCGATCTCGCCCGCAGCGGCTACTGCAATCTTCTCCAACCGCAGGACCGGCGCTCCCGGCAGCCGGGCGACCCGCCGGCGGCCGTGGCGGCGCGGCGCCGGCTGTTCGACCGAGGGCTCGGAGACTGGCTGATTCCCCACCTCCTGGCCATCCTCGACGAGCTGCGGCTGCCGGCGGGCGCCGCGGTGCTCGACGTCGGCTGCGGCGAGGGCTTCCACCTGGGCACCCTGGCGCGCCTGCGCACCCTGGAAGCGCACGGGCTCGACCTCGCGGTCGGCGCCATCGACCTGGCGGCGCGCCGCTACCCCGGCGCCACCTGGGTGGTGGCCAACGCCGACCGCTTCCTGCCCTACGCCGGCGGCGCCTTTGCCCTGGCGCTGTCGCTCACCTCCCGCCTCAACCCCGGCGAGCTGCGGCGCGTGCTCGCGCCGCCGGCGGCGGCACCTGCCGCGGGCGCGGCCGGCGGGGTGCTGCTGGCCGCCCTGCCGGGCGCCGACGACCTGGTCGAGCTGCGCGCCGCGGTCCTGGGCGAGGGACACCGGCGAGATCGGCTGCCGGCCATGGCCGCCCGTCTGGCCGGCGACTTCGAGCTGGCCGGCCACGTCACGGCCACCCGTCGCCTCCGCGTGGAGGGTGACGACCTGCGCGATCTGCTCACCGCCACCTACCGGGGCGCCCGCGAGCGCCAGCGTCCGCAGGCCGCGGCGCTCGCGGCGATGGAGGTGACCCTGAGCCGCGACCTGGCCTGGTTCCATCCGCGGCCCCCACGACCAGCACGACCAGGGGGCGGTGGCTCCCCGGCGAGGACGGCAAGCTGAGCCTCCTCGGCGACCACCATCCAGCCTGACGGTGAAGAACAACGGCACGTACGGCCAGACGTTCGCCCCCGCGCCTCTCTCCCGCGCCGGCCCGCCAGGGAGGGTGGGCCGGCGCGTCGGCCTTTCCGCCCCCGGCCGCCCCAGGTCCCCAGGACCCGGGCAGTGATACAATGACAATCGCAAGAACCCCTCTCCAGGCCACGGCCGTGGCCACAAAACTCATCTAAAGACGACTGGACAAGGAATATGACCTCGCCTCTTACGCCCCGTTTCCGTGTCAACTCGCCGGCGCTCGAGCTGCTGCGCGGCAAGCTGGGCCGTGCGGGCCGCGTGGCGTTGGCCTGCCTGGTGCCGCTGCTCTTCCTGCGCGCCTGCATGATCACCAACGTCCCGCCCGACCGCATCGGCATGCGCCAGATCGCCTTCGGCCCCAGCAAGGGCCTCGACAAGGACCTGGTGCTCCCCGGCTACCGCCGCGAGATCAGCGGCTATGAGCAGATCCGCACCTTCCCGCGCGACCTCCAGGCGGTGGAGTTCACCAACAACCTCCAGGAGGCCGGCGCCGGCACCAGCAAGAGCGCCATCAAGGTCCCGACCGTCGACGGCTATCCGGTCGACGTGGACGTGACCGTGCTCTACCGCATCGCCGATCCGTTCAAGGTGGCATCCAGCTTCGGCTTCGGCAACGGCTACGAGGAGGCGGTGGTGGTGCGCTTCACCGATCCGCTGGTCAAGCAGTACCTGGGCGAGCTCCTGGCCGAGCAGTTCTACGGCGCCGAACGGCTGCAGCGCGTCGCCGGGCTCAAGCGCGAGCTGGCGCGGCGCTTCGCCGACAACGGCCTGGCGCTGGCCGACGTGCTGGTCCGCCAGTACTACTACCCGGGCACCTTCCAGAACCTGACCGAGCAGAAGAAGATCCAGGATCAGTCGGTGCTCACCAACCGCGCGCTCGGCCGCCAGGCCGAGGTGCAGACGCGGCTCAACCAGATGGCCACTGAAGGCCAGAACCTGATCCGGGTCAAGGCCGCCGAGTTCGCCGCCCAGATCACCGAGATCAACGCCAAGCGCGACCTCTACACCCGCCAGAAGCGCGCCGAGGCCGACCTGCTGGTGCGCAGCGCCGAGGCGTCCGGCACGGAATTGATCAACCGCGCCATGGAGGGCGCCGGCTCCGACAAGCTGCTGCGCCTGCGCCGCGGCCTGGCGCTGCTCAACAGCATCAAGGGGCCGATCTACATCTCGGAAGACCCGACGGATTTCTCGAAGATCGTCACCAGCCACTGAGCCCGTCCGGGTCAACGACCGCAGCACCGACCAAGCATCGACGGAGAGACGACACCATGTCACCGACGCGCAATACCGGCCACCGGCGCAGCCTGCCCCGGCTGCTCCGCCCCTGGATCACGGCCGTTTTCCTGGCGCCGCCGGCCCTGCTCGCCACGGCCTGCACGCCGCACCATACCGGGCCCACCGAGGTGGGCGTCGTGTTCAACAAGGTGACGCGCTCGATGGAGCGCAAGCCGCCCGGCGCCACCTACTTCTTCCTGCCGTTCGTCAACGATTGGAAGACCTATGACATCTCGCAGCGCAGCCTGGTGATGAACGCCGACCGGAGCACCGGCGACCGCCGCGACAAGGACGACCTGCGCTTCAAGACCCGCGACGGCAACGACATCGACACCGACGTGACGGTGCGCTGGCGGATCGATCCGCTGCGCGCCGCCTATATCTGGAAAACGGTGGCGCCGAGCAGCGACGAGCTCGAGCACCGGCTGCTGCGGCCGATGGCGCGCACCTACGTGCGCGACGTGCTCAACCGCCTCGACTCGGAGGAGTTCTACAACCCCAGACTGCGCTTCGCCGCCGCCACCGACGCCACCAACCTGCTCGCCGACCGCATGCGCCCCTACGGCGTGACCGTCGAGTCGGTGCTGCTCGGCGACTTCTCGTTCAAGCCGGAGTACCAGAACCTGATCAATCAGCGCAAGGAGGCCGAGAAGCAGGCCGAAAAGCTCGAGGCGCAGATCCTCGCCACCCAGGCGGCCAACCAGGCCAACCTGCAGCAGAAGGTGGCCGAGCTGACGCAGGAGCTGACCGCGGCCGAGGGCGGCTTCGAGCAGGCGAAGCGCGAGGCCGACGCCTACCTGGTGCGGCGCCAGCAGGAGGCCCAGGCGACCCTGGCCGAGCGCACCGCTTCGGCCGAGGGCATCCGCCGCGAGCGTGCGGCGCTCAACAGCAGCGCCGGCGACGCCTATGTCAACCTGCAGCTGATCGAGGCGCTGCAGAAGAAGGAGATCCGCCAGATCCCGCGGCTCCCCAACGGCAACATCATCATCGACGGCAACCAGCTGCTGCGCGACCTCGGGGTGCTGCACTACCAGCAGCAGAAGGAGACCGGCGAGGCGCCCCATCCCTGATCGGCCATGGCGGCCTGGCCCCGTGCCGCCGCTGCAAGGCGGCGGCACCTGCAAGCGTGATCCGCGGGCGGCGACCGCCCGCGAGCGGAGAGCGTCATGTTGAACCTAGCCGGACGTGAATACGACTTCGGCCCCGTGCTGTACGCGGTCCTGCAGGAGTGCGAGCACCGGCGGCACAGCCTGCCGGAGGACGAGGCCCAGGCGGCGGCCAGGCTGACCGAGATCGCCCGCGAGAAGCTGGCCGAGATTGCCGTCTGCCATCGCGAGGCGGGGGGCACGCCGGCCTACTGGCACGAGCTGGAGCGGGAGGTGATCGAAACCGCCCTGCCGCAGTACGCGCGCGCCGCCGCCGCCCAGACCCGCCTGGAGGAGACGGCCTACGGCCTGTGGCGCCAGGGCGACCCGCTGTCGCGCGTGCTGCTCGGGCTCGCCGGCCTGACCGTCGGCGGCCTCATCGTCAAGGCGCCGTTCATCCCGATCGTCGAGGATACCTTCGCCTTCGTCCTGGCAGGGGCCGCCTTCCTCTATCCCGAGATCCGCCGCTGGTACTGCAACTGGCGCTACTCGCGGCTGCTCAATCAGCTGATCGTCCAGGCCGAGTCCTACCAGCACCGGCAGCTCTCCTACGTGAGCGAGGCCGGGCTGGCCGCCGAGCTGGACGCGGTCGGCGGGGAGCCCGGGGCGACGGCCGGCCATCAGGCCGTGCCGACCCTTCCGCCGGCCTCGGCGGCGAAAGGCGCCATGGCGGGGCAGGCGGATCAGCAGGCCCGCGGTGGGCCGCCCGGCCCGCGGGCAGCTGCCCGGCATCACGGGGCCGGCGGCGGCAGGCCGCATTCCGCCGGCCGCGGCTGACGCCCGGCCGCGCCCGGCGCCGCGCCGGGGAGGGCTCCGCGGGCAGGGCAGCCCTCCGCGCCGGGCCCGCACGGGAGCGGGACGAGCTCCTATGGACCGATGCGCCGGATGCGCACCAGCGGGCCTTCGAGGGCATGGGGATCGCGCAGGTCGATGTCGCCGGCGATCGCCCAGAGATGGTCCCCGTGCGGATCGAGCAGCACCTGGCGGACCGTCCAGGTGCGGTCGCCGGTGCGGCGCAGCTGCGTGTGCTGGTGGCGCCGCGCCTCGGGTGTGAACAGCAGCTCGCCGTGCTCGGCGAAGAACGGCGCCATCTCGCGCTCGAAGCGCTCGGCGTCCCAAGGGTCGTCCGCCGCCGCCGCGCCCGCGCCGGCGGCATCGCCGGGACCTCCGGCGCCGGCGGCGGAGCGGGCTGCCGCCCC
>JASLEW010000633.1 GCA_030150965.1 Thermoanaerobaculia bacterium
GGCTCCGGGCGCCGCGGGCGCGGCGGCGGCATCGGCCTGGGCGGGCGCGCCGGGGCTGAGCGCGCTGGCGGTGCGCGACCGGCTCCTGGCCGCCTTCTGCTGGGGGGCGGTCGTGGGCGGTCTGCTGCAGTTCCTGGTGCAGCTGCCGCTGGTGGCGCGGCTGGTGCCCGGCTTCCGCCTCTCGTTCTCCACCCGGGTGCCGGGCGTGCGCGAGGCGCTCGCCGCCTGGGGGCCGGTGGTGGCCGGGCGCGGGGTGGTGCAGATCGCCGGGTACGTGGACCTCTTCCTCGCCACCCTCCTGGCCACCGGCGCCGCCGGCGCCGACCGCTACGCGCAGATGCTCTACATCCTGCCGATCAGCCTGTTCGGCATGTCGATCGCCGCCTCGGAGCTGCCCGAGCTGTCGCGGCTGCACGGCACGGCCGACGGCGGGGCGCTGCTCGGCCGCGTGCGGCGGGCGCTCGGCACGGTCGCCTTCCTCAACGTCCCCACGGTGGTCGGCTACCTCGCCTTCGGCTACCTCGTGGTCGGCGCGGTCTACCGCCGCGGCAGCTTCGGTGGCGCCGACAACGGCCTGGTCTACCTGGCCCTCTGCGGCTACAGCTCGGGCATCCTGGCGACCACCTCCTCGCGCCTGCTGCAGAACACCTTCTACGCCCTGGGCGAGACCCGCACCCCGGCCAGGATCGCCACGCTGCGCGTCGCCGCCGCCGCGCTCGTCGCCCTGCCGCTGATGTTCTGGCTCGACCGCTTTCCGGTGCCCGCCCTCTTCGGCCCGCCGCCGCCCGGCCAGCGCCTCTTCCTGGGCGCCCTCGGCCTCTCCCTCGCCTCGGGCGCCGGCGCCTGGCTGGAGCTCGCCCGCCTGCGCGCCGCCCTGCGGCGGCGGCTGCCCGGCTTCGACCTGCCGTGGCGCGACGACCTGCGCATCCTGCTCCTGGCGCTGGCCGCAGCCCTTCCCGCCGCCCTCCTCTGGCGCCTCCTGCCGGCCCGTTCCGGCCTGCTCGCCGCGCTCCCGGTGCTGGCGGCCTACGGCGCCCTCTACCTCCTCGCCGCGCGCCTCGCCGGCCGCCCGGAGCTGGCCGCCGTCACCCGCCTCCTCGCCCGCCGCCTCGGCCGCCGAGGCCTCCGAGATCGCTGAGGTGATCTAGCGGCAGCTTCCGAGCTGAGCCCGTCGATCTCGGCGAGATCGGTCGAGCCCTGGTGGCCCTCGACGCTCATCCCCAGGATTCTACCGCCGGCCGTTCACCGTCCGCCTGGCCCCACCGCCGGCGCCTGCCGCAGCGCCAGCTGGATCACCTCGGCCAGGTGCAGGGCGCGGCGGCCGGTGCCCTGGGCGATCTGCTCGCGGCAGCTGAAGCCGTCGGCGATGAGGAGCGTGTCCGCGGCGGCGGCGCGCACCGCCGGCAGCAGCACGCGCTCGGCGATGCGCTGCGACACGTCGTAGGGCGCTCCCGCCGCGAAGCCGAACGAGCCCGCCATGCCGCAGCAGCCGCCGTCGATCTGCCGGTGATCGAGGCCGAGCCGGTCGAGCAGCCGCCGCTCGGCGTCGAAGCGCATCACCGCGTGATGGTGGCAGTGGGCCTGCACCAGCGCCTGGCGCGGCGGCCCCGGCAGGCGCGGCGGCTGCCAGCCGTCCGCCTGGCCGGCCAGCTGGTCGAGGTACTCGCTGAGCAGGAACGACTGCGCCGCGAGCCGCCGCGCGTCCTCGTCATGCGGCAGCTGCTTGGCGAGCTCGTCGCGGAAGACCGCCAGGCAGGAGGGCTCCAGGCCGACGAGCGGCGTGCCGGCGCGGATCTCGTCGCGCAGCGCGGCGAGGATGCGGCGCAGCTGGCGGCGCGCCAGGCGCAGCATGCCCTGGTCGTAGAGCGGCCGGCCGCAGCAGAGCGCCGCCTCGGGCACCACCACCCGCCGTCCCGCCGCCTCCAGCACCTCGACCGCCGCTTGCGCCGCCGCCGGCTGGAAATAGTTGCTGAAGGTGTCGGGCCAGAGCAGCACCCGCGGCGCCGCCGGCCCCTCCTCCCTCCCCGCCCCCGCGGCCCGCTCTGAGGGCTGCTGCCGGCGCTCCCGCCACCACCGGCGGAAGGTCTCCGGCGCGAGCGCCGGGATCTCGCGTCCGGGCGCCATCCCCGCCGCCGCCTTGAGCAGCCGGCCGAGCCCGGGCGCCCGCGCGGCGCGGTTGGCGAGCGGCGCGAGCGGCGACGCCAGGCGCGCCCACCAGCCGACGAGCCCGAAGGCGTAGGCCGACCGCGGGCGCAGCCGTCCCTGGTAGTAGTGGGAGAGGAACTCGGCCTTGTAGCTCGCCATGTCCACGTGCACCGGGCAGTCGGACTTGCAGCCCTTGCACGCCAGGCAGAGGTCGAGCGCCTCCTTGACGTCGGGGTCGCGCCAGCCGCGGCGGCCGATCGGGTCGCCCTCCAGCATCTCGAAGAGCAGCCGCGCCCGGCCGCGCGTCGAGTGCCTCTCCTCCAGGGTCGCCATGTAGCTGGGGCACATCACGCCGCCGCCGCTGGCGTTGCGCCGGCACTTGCCGACGCCGACGCAGCGCAGGGCGGCGCGGGCGAAGCTCCCCTGGTCGTCGGCGAAGTGGAGGTGGGTGGGCGGGTCCCACGGGCGGTAGTCCGCGCCCAGCCGCAGGTTCTCGTCCGGCTGGCGGGGATGGACCACCTTGCCCGGGTTCATCCTCCCCTCGGGGTCCCAGAGCGCCTTGAACTCGGCGAAGGCGCCGGTCAGCTCGGGACCGAACATCCTGGGCAGCAGCGCCGCCCGCGCCTGGCCGTCGCCGTGCTCGCCCGAGAGCGACCCGCCGTAGCGCACCACCAGGTCGGCCGCCTGATCGAGGAAGGCGCGGAAGCGGCCGATGCCCGCCGGCGAGTAGAGGTCGAAGTCGATCCGGCAGTGGATGCAGCCCTGGCCGAAGTGGCCGTAGAGCGTGGCGCTGTAGCCGTGCGCGTCGAGCAGCCGGCGGAAGTCGCGCAGGTACGCGCCGAGCCGCGCGGGCGGCACCGCGGCGTCCTCCCAGCCCTCCCAGGTGTCGGGCATGCCGGGCACGAAGGAGGTGGCGCCGAGGCCCGACTCGCGCACCTCCCACACCTTCTTCGCCGTCTCCCGCCCCTCCACCACCCGGCAGGCCGGCGCCCCCGGCCGCCCCGCCAGCGCGGCCGCCAGGCGGTGGGCGCGGTCGTTCGCCTCCTCCTGGGTGTCGCCGCCGAACTCGGCCAGGAGCCAGCCGCCGCCCGGCGGCAGCAGCGCGACCCCGTCCGGATGCAGCCCCTTCCGGCGCACGTAGTCGATGAGCTTGCCGTCGAGCCCCTCGAGGCCGATCGGCTCCCAGGCGAGCACCTCCGGCACGTGGTCGCCGGCGGCGTAGACGTCGCCGTAGCCGAGCACCGCCAGGGTGCGGCAGGGCGGGCTCGGCACCAGGCGCAGCGTCGCCGCGAGGACGGTG
>JASLEW010000501.1 GCA_030150965.1 Thermoanaerobaculia bacterium
CGCGGCGCGAGCGCCCGCGCGATCGCCACCCGCATCCTCATGCCGCCGGAGAGCGTGCGCGGCAAGGCGCCGCCGAAGCCGCCCAGCCCCAACCCTGCGAGCGCCGCGGCGGTGCGCCGCCGCACCTCGGCGCGCGGCAGCCCGAGGAGCCGCAGCGGCAGCTCCACGTTGCGCTCGACCGTCGCCCAGGGCATGAGGGTCGGCTCCTGGAAGACGAAGCCCACGCCGCCCGCGCCCGGCAGGTGGCGCTCGACCGCGCCGGCGGTGGGCGCGGCGAGGCCGGCGATCAGGCGCAGCGCCGTGCTCTTGCCGCACCCCGAGGGGCCGAGCAGGGTCAGCAGCTCGCCCGGCCCCAGGCTCAGGTCGAGCCCGGCCAGCGCCGCCACGCCGCCGGCAAACGTCTTGGCGGCGCCGCGCAGCTCGACGAGCGGCTCAGCGCCGCGGTCTGGCGGCGGCACCGCGCGGCCCCGGCGAGGTCTTGAGGCTCATGCCGGCCCGCCGGTTGACGAACCGCAGGGTGTAGGCCCTGGCCAGGGCGAGCGTGGCGGGATAGAGCCCGCCGCGGATCGCCGCCGCCGCGAACGCGTGCCAGCGCGCGTCGGTCATGGCGCCGATGCCGCCCTGGAGCGCGTCGCCCGAGTCCACCACGCCGTGGCGCTTGAGCGCGGCGATGCCGTAGGCGATCAGGCCGGCGGTCATCTCCGGGTTGTCGCGCCGGATCAGCGCGTTGGCCGGCGCCGGGTCGCCGTAGAGATAGCTGTACCAACCCTCGGCCGTGGCGTCGACGAAACGCTGCACCAGGTCGGGCCGCGTGCGCGCCAGCTGCCAGGAGCATTCGAGGGTGGTCGAGTAGCTGTCGAAGCCGTGATCGGCGAGCAGCATCACCACCGGCTCGATCCCCGCCTGCTCCAGGGTGTACGGCTCGCTGGTCAGGTAGCCCTCCTGAATGGCCTTGGGATCGGCGAGGAACGGCGCCATGTTGAAGGTGTAGGTGCGGATCTGATCGTCGGTGTAGCCGAAGCGGAGCCTGAGGAAGCTCCAGAAGCCGGCGCGCGCGCCGGGCGCGATCAGGATCGGTTTCCCTTTGAGCGCCGCCAGGCTGTCGTTGCCCTGGCCCGGATGGGCCAGCAGCACCTGCGGGTCCTTCTGGAAGATCGCCGCGACGGTGACCACCGGCACGCCGGCGGCCACGTAGTTGAGCGCCGCGTAGGAGTTGGCGCCGACGTTGAAGTCCACCTGGCCGGCGGCGAGCAGCTGCGGGTTGTTGACCTGCGGGCCGCCCATGCGCAGCGTCACGTCCAGCCCGTGGCGGCGGTAGATGCCCGTGGCGATCGCCTGGTAGAAGCCGCCGTGCTCCGCCTCGGCCTTCCAGTTGGTCGCCAGGGTGACGTGGTCGAGCTTCGGCGCGGCAGCCGCGCTCCGCGCGCCGTGCGCGCCGCGCTCAGCCAGGACCGGCGGCCCGGCCGCCAGCGCGGCGCATGCCAGGAGGACGCCGAGGCGGGCCGAGGCGGACATCCGCGGATCGTACCATCCGCTCCGGCGCCGACGGTGGCGGGGACCGGGCATCCCGCGCCGCCCGCACCGGCTCCCCGGCGCCCCGCAGATCCTTCCGCGGCACCCGTCCTATACAATCGGCCCGAGGCCCAGGGCGCGGTCCCACCATTCCCCGGCCTGGATCGGCGCAGGCCCGCAGAGCGCCGGGGCCGTCCAGACGGTCCAGACGATCCGCATGACCCAGCGCCACGGCGCGGCGGCGGAGGGAGGGGAAGCGTGATCTCAGACGACGATCCGGCGGCCTGGAGGCGCGAGTTCCCGGTCACCGAGTCCTGGGCGTATCTCAACCACGCCGGGATCGGGCCGCTGCCGCGGCGGGCCGCCGAGCGCATGGCGGCGCTGGCCCACCGCGTGGCGGCGACCGGCGACCGCGAGTGGCCGCAGCGCAACGACGAGGCCGAGCGCGTTCGCGCGCTGGCCGCCCGCCTGCTCGGCGCCCGCCGGCCGCAGGAGGTGGCCTTCGTCGAGAACACCTCGACCGGCCTCTCGGCGGTGGCCGAGGGGCTGGCCTGGCGCCCCGGCGACAACCTGGTGGGCGCCGCCGGCGACTTCCCTTCGAACGTCTATCCGTGGATGAACCTGGCGGCGCGCGGCGTGGAGTACCGCGTGGTGCCGGAGCGGGAGGGCAGGATCGATCCCGCCGAGCTGCTGGCCACGATCGACGAGCGCACCCGCCTGGTGGCGGTCTCCTGGGTGCAGTACGCCACCGGCTTCCGCCACGACCTGGCGCGCATCGGCGCCGCCTGCCGCGCCGCCGGCGCGCTGCTGGTGGTGGACGTCATCCAGGGCCTGGGCGCCCTGGCCCTGGACGTCGAGCGCGACCTGGTGGACGTCGCCGTGGCCTCGTCCCACAAGTGGCTGCTCGGTCCCGAGGGGATCGGGCTGCTCTACGTCTCCGACCGCGTCGTCGAGCGCCTGCGTCCGACCCGCGCCGGCTGGCGCTCGATGCGCGACATGCTCGCCTGGACGGAGCTCCACCTCGACTGGGCCACGGGCGCCAAGCGTTTCGAGAGCGGCACCCTGAACACCTACGGCATCCACGCCCTCGGGGCCTCGCTGGAGCTGCTGCTCGCGGCCGGCGCCGCCGCCGTCGAGACCCGCGTGCTGGCCCTGGCCGAGCGCGCCGCGGCCGGCCTGAGCGCCTGCGGCCTGGAGCTGTCGGCCCCGCGGCGCCCCGGCGAGACCTCCGGCATCGTCACCGCCACCCATCCCCTGGCCGCGGCCGAGCCGCTGGTCGATCACCTGCTCACCCGCGGCATCGTCACCGCCGCACGCGCCGGCCGCCTGCGCGTGGCGCCCCACTTCTACAACACCGAGGACGAGATCGACCGCTTCCTGACCGAGCTCGATGCCTACCCCGCCAGCGCCCGGCGGGCCGGAGCGGCCGCGGCGGTACCGGCCGCCCATCCCTCCCATCCCCTCAACGCCGCCCACGCCGCGGCACGCGTGTAGACGCGTCGAGCGGCGCGGCGCGCCGCTCTGGCC
>JASLEW010000684.1 GCA_030150965.1 Thermoanaerobaculia bacterium
TGGGCGGATGGTGTCCTCGTTGCCCAGGCTGCGCGCGAAGTCGAGCTGCTGGCGGTCGCCCTCCCTGTGGTGGGTTTTGGTGCTCACCCCCAGTATGCGGGGGGGGGTGGCTTAGTGCGGCGCGAGCCCGCGCCGCCAGTCGATGCCGTGCGGCCAGGTGCCGCGCCGGAAGGCCTCCTCGCCCGGCTCGAGCAGGGTGTTGGCATAGACCAGCGAGCCGCCGCCGACCCCGGCCCCCGACAGCACCAGCACGTCGCGCAGCAGGGTCAGGCGCTGGATGCCGTAGCAGAACAGGCCCGGCAGCCAGAGGAACTTGCGCAGGTTCCAGTTGGTGCGCGGGAAGTCCTCCGTCCGCCAGCGCCTGCCGGCCTCCAGCACCAGCACCCGGTAGCCCTTCTCCGCCAGCCGCAGCGCCGAGACGCTGCCGCCGAAGCCCGAGCCGACCACCACGAAGTCGCAGTCGAAGGCTGCCTCGGGAGCAGCGCCCTCCGCCGCCCCGGCCACCGGTCTCTCTTCGGGCATCGAGAAGCCTCCGTCGCCACGGCGGGCGCCCGGCAGCCCGCGCCTCCAGCCCCCGCCGCGGCTCGCCGCCGGTCGTTATGCCGCTCCGAGACGTAGTTTACGTCAAGTCGCGGCAAGGGGGTGCGCGAGCTCCCGCGCGTTGGCGCAGGCGCTCAATTGCGCCCGTGCGGCCTGGCCGGCTAAGATCTGCGGTCAAGCTGCCCATCCCGGTGCTCTCGCTCGGTCCCGCCGACGCGGCCAGGCGCCTGCCCGGGCTGCGGCCGGATCGGAGGCTCCGCGGCATGGAGGAGAACGCAGCCGAGGCGCTGATGTTGGAGTTCGCCATCGAGGCGCAGGAGCGCCTCGGGCGGCTCGAGGAGTACCTGCTGCTGCTGCCGGAGGCGCCGCCGGAGCGCTTCGCCGAGCTGATGGAGCAGATCCTGCGGGACCTCCACACCCTCAAGGGCAATTCGGCCCTGGTGGGGCTGGGCGAGCTGCAGGTGCTGGCCCATCAGATGGAGGACCTCGCCACGGTGCTGGCCCCGGGCCAGGTGGCGCTGGCGCCGCTGCTGGCCGGGGTGGACCGCTTCCGCGCCGCTCTCCGCTCCGGCGAGGCGTCGGCGCCGCCGGCCGAGGGGGCGCTGGCGGCGGTGGCCGCCGGGCCGGCGCCGGGCGAGGCGGACACCGCCAGCGCGCGCATCTCCTTTGCCACCATCGACAGCCTGATCGATCAGCTCGCCGAGATGGTGATGTACCGCAACCGCCTCGCCGACGGCCTGGACCGCCTGCGCCTCGCGACCGCGGGGGCCTCGGCCGAGGTTCCCGACCGCGTGCCGTCAGGGCAGCCGTCCTCGGCCGGGGCCGCGACCGCCGCCGCCTGGGAGCAGGTGGAGGAGGCGCACCAGCGCCTGGGCACCATCCTCGACGGGCTCCAGGAGGGCATCCTGCAGCTGCGCATGGTGCCGCTGCGCTCGCTCCTGGGACCGCTCCACCGCCTGGTGCACGACGAGTGCGAGATGCAGGGCAAGTCGGTCCAGCTGCTCGCCGCCGGCGGCGACACGCCGCTCGACAAGGGGCTGGTCGAGCTGGCGGGGGAGGTGCTCGGGCACCTGGTGCGCAATGCCGTCATCCACGGCATCGAGCGCCCGGAGGAGCGGCGGCGGGCGGGCAAGCCGCCGCGCGGCACCCTGCGCCTCTCGGCGGCGGCGACCTCGCGCGAGGTGCGCATCGACGTCGCCGACGACGGGCGCGGGCTGCGCCGCTCGGCGATCACCGCCGCCGCTCTGCGCCTGGGCGTCGCCGGCGCGGCGGCGGCGGACCCGGCGCAGCTGGTGTTCCTGACCGGCCTTTCGACCCGCGAGCACGCCGACCTGAGCGCCGGCCGCGGCGTCGGCCTGGGGGCGGTGCGCGGCGCCGTCGAGCGCCGCGGCGGCCGCATCGAGGTGGCGTCCACCGAGGGCGCCGGCTGCCTGTTCCGGCTCACCCTGCCGCTCAGCGCCTCGATCACCCGCGCGCTGCTGCTGCGCTGCGACGCCGAGCTCTACGCCCTGCCGCTGCGGGCGGTGATCGAGGGGCTGCGCTTCCTGCCAGGGCAGGTGCACGAGGTGAACGGCGCCGGGGTGCTGCGCTGGCGCGGCCGGGTGCTGCCCGCGCTCGACCTCGGCTGCAGCTTCGGCACCGCGGCGGCGCGCCGCGCCAGCGGCTGCGCGGTGGTGATCGAGGAGGGGCGGCGGCGGCGCGCTCTCCTGGTGGACGACATCCAGGGCGTGCGCGAGATCGTGGTCAAGCCGCTCGATCCGATCGTCGGCCGCGGCGACGGCTTCGCCGGCTCGACGGTGCTCGGCGACGGGCGCGCCGTGCTGATCCTGGACGCTCCCGGCCTGCTCGACCTGCCTCCCTGGAGCGGGGCGCCGGCATGAGCCCGCGGCGGCGCGGCCACGACCGGCCGCACGGCGAGGGCACCGAGGAGGCGGCGGCAGGAGCCGCGCCCCTGGAGGCCGGCCCCAGCCCGGAGCCGGGCCCCCCGCCCGGCGGCGCGCCTGCCGCGGCGCCCTCGGCCACGGCTGCCGCGGCGCCCTCGGCCATGCCTGCCGGGACGCCCTCGGCCCCGGCTTCCAGGGCGCCCTCGGCCCCGGCTTCCGGGGCGCCTTTGGCCACGCCTGCCGGGACGCCCTCGGCCACGCCTGCGGCGGCACTCTCGGCCACGCCTGCCGGGGCGCCCTCGGGCACGCCTGCCGCGGCGCCCGCCGCCATGCCTGCCGCGGCGCCCGCC
>JASLEW010000698.1 GCA_030150965.1 Thermoanaerobaculia bacterium
ACGGTGAGGAGGCGGTCGCGGCTGCCGCCTGTCGCGACACTCCCGGCAGGTCGCAACGCCGCCAGGGAGCCGGAGGGCAAGCGAATACCATACGAACTGGCCGTGCGGGACACTAGGGAGACGCCGCGCGCGCGACGCTCCGCCGGCAACGCTCCAGGAGATGCCGGCGGCGGCGATCCGGCCATCCGGCGATCCGGCCATCCGGCCCCATCCGGCGATCCGGTAGACTAGGCCCTGGCCCGCTTCACGCTGCCGCCTGGCTGTCGCGCGCGGGAACTCAGCATGGAGGCTCGCATGACGACGCTCGGCAGCAGACGACCCCACTCCGCAACGGCACTTTCGGTGCTCTCCCCGGCCGCGGCCGCGCTCCTGCTCATCCTTCTCTTGATGGCGGTGGCCGGCCGCGCGGCGGCGGCCCCGGTCATCACCGAGTTCCCCCTGCCCTCCGCGGGCTCGATGCCGCTGCCCGGCGGCATCGCCCCGGGACCCGACGGCGATCTGTGGTTCACCGAGCTGGAGAGCAACCGCATCGGCCGCATCACCACCGCCGGCGTGGTCGCCAACGAGTTCCCGGTGAGCGGTGCGCTGGCCTCCGAGTTCCCGGCGGGCATCGTCCAGGGGCCGGACGGCAACCTGTGGTTCGCCATCGCCTCCGGCAACCAGATCGGCCGCATCACCACCGCCGGCCAGGTCACCCTGTTCAACGTGCCCACGGCCAACTCGACGCCCACCGACATCGCCGCCGGACCGGACGGCGCGCTGTGGTTCGCCGAGGAGGGCGCCGGCAAGATCGGCCGCATCACCACCGCCGGCGCCTTCAAGGAGCTCACCGTGCCGACCGCGGACGCCGGCCCGCTCTCCGTCGCCGCCGGCCCCGACGGCGCCCTCTGGTTCACCGAGTTCAAGGGCGGCAGGATCGGCCGCGTCACCACCGCCGGCGCCTTCAAGGAGTTCACCCTGCCCAACGCCGCCTTCACGCCGCAGCCGGGCAAGATCGTGAGCGGCCCGGACGGCAACCTCTGGTTCACCGAGCTGGGCGGCGACGCCGTCGGCCGCATCACCACCGCCGGCACGATCACGCTGTTCAGCGTCCCGACCTCCGGGGCCGAGCCGGCGGTCATCGCCGCCGGGCCCGACGGCAACCTCTGGTTCACCGAGCCGGGGGCCTCGCAGGTCGGCCGCATCACCACCGCCGGCCAGGTCGCCGAGTACGCGGTGCCGACCTCCGGCTCCAACCCGGGAGGCATCACCGCCGGGCCCGACGGCAACATCTGGTTCACCGAGCTGAGCGTGGGCAAGATCGGCCGCCTCACCCTGAGCGCCACCGGACCGTGCGTCCCCGGCGCCAACACCCTGTGCATCGACGACCAGCCGGGCGACAAGCGCTTCAAGGTCACCTCCAGCTACCACACCGCGCAGGCCGGCGGCGCCGCGGGCAGCGGCACCGCCATCCAGCTCGGCAGCCTGGGCGTCTCGCACGGCGGCCTGTTCTGGTTCTTTGCCGCCGACAACCCCGAGATGATGCTCAAGGTGATCGATGCCTGCGCGCTCAACCAGCGCTTCTGGGTCTTCTACTCCGCCACCACCAACGTCGGCTTCTCGGTGACCGTCACCGACACCCGCACCAACCGCACCAAGACCTACGCCAACCAGGACCTGACCGCCGCGCCACCCATCCAGGACACCGCCGCCTTCACCTGCACCGGCGGCAGCGGCCTGCCTCCGGGCACGCCGGGCGCGCCCGCGGCGGTGGACGCGCCGGACGCGGAGGCCGCGGCCGCGACGTCCGCGATCCCCGCGATCCCGGTGGCGCTCTCGCTGCCCCTGGAGCCGCCCGCGCCGGCGGCGGCGCTGGCTTCCGCTCCCCTCGCTCTGGAATCACCGGTCGCGGCGCCGGCGGCGGCGCTGGAGGAGGCCGCTCCCGCCGAGCCTGCTGGCGGCCAGGGTTCGGCCCCGGCCGGTTCCGCGGCGGCGCCGGTCCTGTCCGGCAGCACCGCTGCGAGCTGCACCGGCAGCGCCACCACCCTGTGCATCGACAGCCGCTTCCAGCTCCAGGTCGCCTACAAGACCGCGCAGGGCGGCGGCAGCGCCGGCCCCGGGCACGCCATCAGCCTCTCCAGCCTCGGCGTGGCGCAGGGCGGCATCTTCTGGTTCTTCAGCGCCGACAACCCCGAGATGCTGGTCAAGGTGATCGACGGCTGCGCGCTCAACAACCATTACTGGCTGTTCTACGCCGCCGGCACCAATGTCGGCTTCACCGTCACCCTGACCGATACCCGGACGAACGCGCAGCGGACCTACAGCAACAGCGACGGCAAGGCCGCGGCGCCGGTGCAGGACACATCGGCGCTGAGCTGTCCATAGCCCCGGGGCGGCGGTCGGATCCCGCTCGCGGGTGATGTCCTGTCGGGTGGTGTCCCAGGGGGCACCCCTGCTCTCGGCCGAGATTGACCCAGCATCGAGGTAAGATTGAGGAGTAGCGCCTGATCCTCGATCACTTCCTGATTGCAATGTTCGTGCTGCCAGCCACTCGTGAGAGCCGCGCCGTGGACGTCTAGCGTGGTTATACGATCGATCTGATCGGGACTGCATGGTTCTTCCCGCCGGTCGGCGGTGCCCCGGATGGTGGCTCACCGGGACTTCGCTTGGCGGCGGCCAGCCCCGCAGGACAGAGGGCAGGCGAGTCAACACCGCCCCCAGTGCTCGCCGTTGCCTACGGTCACCGCTCCGCGACCGCCTGGATCACGGCGCGGCGCTCTTCGTTCGACATCTCCACTTGGACCCCTGAAGCGCGGCCGAGGGCCCCGCTGGTCGCGGCGGCGCGCTGCCCATGCGCGTATGTCCATGGGCTCAGAGGCTTGTGCGGCTCGGCACTGTCATTTAGCATATCCAGAAGATTACTTACAGCTTCACCAATGCCTCACGGTCTCGGCGCGAACCGAGAAAGGAGCCCGCACCTTGCCCAACTGGAGCCTGCAGCAGGAACAGACGCTGTTCACGCTTGGCATGCTGCCGAACCTCGCCAGCTGCTACTCTGGCACCGCCCTTGCCATCGAAGCCCAGCTCTTGCCACGCGTCACCGGCGTGCTCAAGGACCTGGCGGGCGAGATCGGCACCTGGACGCTCTTATGGGGCCCGGCCGTCTTCGAGCTGCCGCTGTCCAACCGGCCCGACAACGCCATGCTCGTCGTCCGGCGGCAGGGCGGCGATCCTTCCCTGCCGCAGCTGGTGGTGGCCATCGCCGGCACCAATCCCTTCGCCTTCCTCGACTGGTTGGTGGAAGACTTCCTGGTTACGCCCCAGGTCCCCTGGGCGACCGGGCATCCCACCGGGACTGCCATGATCTCGAAGGGGACCTCGATCGGCCTCACGGCGCTGCAGACCCTGAGGCCGGGGAGCGGTCTGCCCGGTTCCGGCCTGACGCTGACCGAACTCCTCGCCACCGAGGTGGACGGATCAATCACCATCAACGTCGGCGGCCATAGCCTGGGCGGGGCGCTCTCCCCCACCTTGGCGCTCTGGCTCCACGACACGCAGGCGGCCTGGGACCCCGCCGGCCATGCCACGCTCTCCGCCCTGGCCTCCGCCGGTCCCACGGCCGGCAACCTGGCCTTCGCCACCTACTCCAACTCCCAGATCGGTACCGCCGTGACGCGCCTGCACAATCCGCTCGACATCGTGCCGCACGCCTGGGCGACCCTCGATCTCCTGCAGCTGCCGACGCTCTATGAACCGTTGATCAAGCCGGACCGGGACCTTTACGACCTGACCTCTCTGGCCGTCGCCATCTCGGCGTTTGGATTCTACACCCAGATCCGTACCGGCCAGGCGCTGCAGACGCTGCCCCCCAACCCCGCCCACACCGACTTCTTCTCCCAGGCTCTCTATCAACACGTGGGCGCCTATTTCGACCTGCTGGGCATCCCGCAGCGCCACTCGATCGTCGAGTGCGTCAAGCAGGCCGCCCTGAGCGCCGGCCTCGGCGCCGCGGCCTCCAGGGCCCGCCTGGAGAGCCAGCTCGACAAGTACCACGCACGGCTGCGCGCGCTGCGCAGTTCCACCGGAAGGGAGAACAGCTGAGCCGCCCCGTTCGGGCTGCCGGCGGGCACAGATGAGGATGAAAGGAGGAATGGCGCATGAAGAAGACGACCTGGAAGCTCCATCTCAACCGCGAGACCCTGCGGCAGCTGCTCGACCCCTCGGCTCTCCGCGCAGCACCCGGCGGTGCCAGCGTGCCCATCACCGCCTGCGGCGGCACCTGCCCGACCCTCTGCACCGCAGTCAGGCGCTGCGCCGGCTGAGCGCCGGGCGAGCGCTCTTCCCGGAGCAAGAGCCCGAGAGGTGCATCCCCCGGGCGCTGCGCTCGCGGACCCTGGTGCCCAGCCCGCCTGCGGGAGGCGGGCGCGGGCACCAGGAGTGGGCTCAGGAGCGGCTCAGAAGTGGAACACCACGCCGACGTTGCCGCCCGGGCCGCCGAGCTGCAGGCTGGTCTTGTTGAAGCTCAGATCGCCGATGTTGGGGCCGGTCACGGTGTCGCGCACGCGGCGGTACTGGAACTCCACCATCATGCCGATCGCCGGGTTGAAGTTGATGTTCAAGCCGCCGACGCCGTACCAGCCGAACTCATTGGGCGCATGGCCGAAGGTGCCTGAGTTGGTCTGATTGATCAGGTAGTAGCCGGCACCGCCGCCGATGTAGGGGCTCACCGGCGTGAAATCCCGGCCGTTCCAGTCGGCATAGTTGTAGACCAAGCCGGCCTCGAGCGGCGCGAAGCGCAGCCGCGGCTTGTGATTCGAGCAGAACGGCGGGCAGACGTCGTTGGAGTTCTGATAGGTGAGGTCGGTGAAGTAGGTGCCGCGCAGCTCGAAGAAGGCGAAGCGCGCCTTGACGCCGCCACCCCAGGAATTGTCAGCGCTCTGGGGCTTGATGTAGGAACCGAAGATGGCAAAGTCGTTGGTCGCCGCGAGTGCCGGGCTCGCCGTCAGCACCAGCGCCAGTGCCGCCAACCCTCCCGTCATCGCCAGCGTGCAGAAAACTCTCCTTGCGCGCATGTTTTCCTCCGTTTGCATCCATCCGGGCCGCCTTCACACGTCCGCCAAGCGGACTGGGAGCTACGGCACCAGCGCCGGCGGCGGGATGCCGCGCGGTGCCAGATGCCAAGAGCAAGAAATATTCCAACGACGGAAAGACGAAGCCTGAGCAATGCTTCTGGGCGGGCGGCAACGGCCGCGCGCGCTCAGGGACAGGCGAAGGCGGCGGTGTCAAGCACCGGCGGCGCGGTGGTGCCGATCGCGTTGCGGTAGACGCGCGACACGCCGGTGTGCAGGTCGGTGACGGTCAGCGTGAAGCCGACGTTGGTGGTGGCGGCGTAGAACAGCCAGAGCTTCTGGTTGAGCGCGCAGCCGTTCAGCACCTTGATCAGCATCTCGGGGTTGGTGGCGCCGAAGAACCAGAACAGCCCGCCCTGCGTCACGCCGAGCGAGTCGAGGCCGATGGCGGTGCCGGCCCCCGAGGTGGAGGCCCGGTAGTTGACGCGGATCTGGAACCGGCCGCCGATGCAGAGCGTCTGGGCGTCGGCGGTGCAGGTGGCATCGGTGACCGGCGGCGGAGCGAGGCCCGGCGCCAGAGCCGCCGAAAGGGGCGGCGCATCCAAAACCACCGATCGGGGCGGCACCTCCAAAGCCGCCGTAGAGAGCGCGTTCTCCGATGCCGCCGACAGGGAGTGCGCCGCCGTGCTCTCCTCCTCCCCAGCTCCCCGCGGCGCCACGTCGCCGTTCAGGCAGGCGAAGGCGCTGGTGTCCTGGATCGGCGCCGCGGCGGTGCCATCGGTGTTGCGGTACACGCGGCTGCGGCCGGTGCGGGTGTCGCGCACCGTCACCGCGAAGCCGACGTCGGTGGTGGCGGAGTAGAACACCCAGAAGCTCTGGTTCAGCGCGCAGGCGTCGATGATCTTGAGCAGCATCTCGGGGTTGGTCGGGTCGAAGAACCAGAACAGCCCGCCCTCCGACACGCCGAGGCTGGCCAGCGGGATGGCCTGTCCCGTGCCGCTCGCCTGGCTGCTGTTGTACGCCACCCCGACCGCCCAGCGCCTGTCGCCCGGATGGTCGTCGATGCAGAGCGTGCCGCCGCCGGGCGCGCAGGCGCCGCCGCTGACCAGGGTGAAGAGGTAGGCCGCGCCGCGGAACTGGACGCCGCCCACCGACGCCGCCGGCGCCCCGGCCGCCGCCGTCAGGCCGTCGCCGGAGAGCGACACCGCGTTGCCGAAGGCGTCGCCGGCGGCGCCGTCCGCCGCCACCAGCTCGGCCGTCTCGGTCTCCGTCGCCCAGCCGGCGCCCGGCTGGTCGAACACCAGCGCGGCGCCCTGGCCGGCCCTGCCGCTCACCGCCGTGCCGGCGGCGCCGGCGAGGAGCGCCGTGCCGTTGGCGGAGAGCGCCAGGCTCCCGCCGAGGCGGTTGCCCGCCGCTCCGGTCGAGGCGGTGAGCTTGGCGCGCTCGGTGCCGTTGGCCCAGCCGCCGCTCCCCTCGACGAAGACGTAGGCGGCCCCCTGCTGCGCGTGGCCGAGGACCGCCGCCGTCGGGGCGCCGCCCGCCACGGTGGCGCCGTCGGCGCTGATCGCGGCGGCGTCTCCCAGGGCGTCGAGCGCCGCGCCGTCGGAGGCGGTGAGCTTGGCCGCCTGCGGCGAGCTGGTCCAGCCGGCGGCCGGCCGGGTGAAGAGATAGAGCGCTCCCTGGCTCGCGTGCGCACCCACCGCGGCGCCGGCGGCGCCCGCCACCACCGTCGCACCGTCGCCGCTCACCGCCACCGCGGTGCCCAGGCCGTCGCCTCCCCTGCCGTCGGTGGCGATGAGCTGGATGGCGCTGGTGATGCTCGCCCAGCCGCCGGCCGGCCGCGCGAACAGGTAGGCGATCCCCTGGCCGGCGTGGCCCAGGAACGAGGCCCCGGGCGCGCCGGCGACGACCGTCGCGCCGTCGCCGCTCACCGCCACCGAAACGCCCAGGTTGTCGCCCGCGGCACCGTTCGTGGCGGTGAGCTTGGCGCTCTCGGTGCCGTCGCTCCATCCCGCGGCCGGGCGCACGAACACGTAGACCGCCCCCTGGCCGGAATGCCCGCCGACCGCCGCGCGCGAGCCGGCCACGACGACCGAGCCGTCGGCGCTGATCGCCACCGGGCCGAGCTGGTCGCCCGCGGCGCCGTCCGAGGCCACCAGCTTGGCGGTCTGCATCGCCCCCGCCCAGCCCCCGGCCGGCTTGACGAACACGTAGACCGCCCCCTGCACGCTGTGGCTGCCGATCCTGGCGTTCGGCGCCGCCACCGCCAGCGTCGCGGCGTCGCCGCTCAGCGCCACGTCGCCGAAGGCGTCGCGCGACATGCCGTCGGCCGATGCCAGCTTCGCCGCAATGACGAAGTCCTCCGGCTGCACGGCGGCGCCCGCGGGCTCGGCGGATCCGGCGGCATCGGAGCCATCGACGCCATGGGCGGCATCGATGCCATGGGCGGATACCGCGCCGGCGGCCGGCAGGGCCATCACGGCGGCCGTGGCGGCAAGGCCGAGCAGGAGGCGGACGGGCCGGGAGAGGAGGAACGCGGCAACGCGAGAAGGGAGTGCCTGCATGGAACGGCTCCTTGGCCAGGGCGCATTCAGAACTACGAGGAGGGAGTCCCCGGGCGCGGCATCAAGCCTACAGCAAACCCGCAACCCGCAGGCTCCAAGGCAGGCGAGCCGTCTCCGCGCCGGCCGGCGCCGGCGGCGCCGCTGCGCGCTTCCCCGCGCCTGTAGTACCATGAGCACAACTTGATTTCGCAGGTTCGCCTGACCTTCGCCAGGATTCGGACAGGAGCCCGAAAGGAGAGGAGGATGAACAGGATGACCATAGCGAGGAGGATGTACCGGATCGCCCTGGGAGCCGTCGTGGTCCTGACCCTTGGTGCCGGCGCCGCCGCGTTCGCCGCGGAGCCCATCCACCAGGGGGTGGACCTGTGGATCACCGTCGCCGGCTCCGCCCACACCAGCTTCGCCAAGGAGCCGATCCCGGCCGGTTTCTTCTGCGACGGCTCGGCCCCGTTCACCGGCACCGTCACCTTCAAGGGCGTGCCGCTGGCCACCGAGCCCGCCGGGGCGCTGGGGAGCATCGACACCGTGGTGCGCCGGCTCGACGACGCCGCCTTCAACGACAAGGGCGAGGCGGTGACCCGCATCCAGCTGATGGCGCTGTCGCTCGCCAGCACCCAGCCGATCGAGACCAGCTGCGGCAGGTACAACGTCGCGGTCAGCCTGGCCGGCAAGCAGCCGCTGACCACGATGCGCATCTTCCGCACCGAGGCGCTGGGCGGCACCTACACCGCGCCGCTGTCGCTCAACGTCAGAACCGTCTTCACCCCGGTCTCGGGCGACCCGGCCGGCCGGCGCGAGGTCTACCGCCGCATCGACCTCGGCCCGGGCAGCAAGTCGGTGTGGGCCTACGTGCGGGCGCCGCAGTACCCGGCGGGGGTCAAGATCGACGTCAAGGGCGACGGCGTGCCGAGCACGGCCCTCCCGGCGTCCTCGAACTTCCTGGCCGGCGTCGAGCCGGCGGTGCTCCGCGGCGAGCCCACCCGGCCGCGGCTCGCCGACGTCAGCCAGCCCGTCAGCTGCCCGGCCGGCCAGTGCCCTTACCAGACCTGCCACTGCGACCCGAACGGCACCGACCCCTACGAGTCCAACTCCGGCTGCGACCACCTGCACTGCATCTGGGTGTGCGTGGCCGGCACGCCGGGCCCGGGCGGCATCACCGCCTGCCCGATGCAGGACCAGAGCCAGTTCGGCCAGTAGCTCCCCGCAGAGCGCGCATCGCCGGCAGCCCGAGCGGGCTGCCGGCTTCTTACCTTCCCAAGCTGCTCACCTGGTGCTCTTGGCCGCGGGGCGCGCCTGGCCTTGGACGGCGATCGGAAGCCGGCCCGCTCCGCCGCCACGGCCGGGGCTCCGCCACCGAACCCGCTGAACGCTCGCTGGCGAGGAGTCCCGCCCCTCAGGGGCAGGTGGCGAAGGCGCTGGTGTCCTGCACCGGCGCCGCGGCCTGGTTGAGCGGGTTGCTGTAGGTCTTCATGGTGCCGTTCATGGTGTCCGTCACGGTGAGCGTGAACTGGACGTTGGTGGTGGCGGCGAAGAACACCCAGTAGGCGTTGTTGAGCGCGCAGCCGTCGAGCACCTTGATCAGCATCTCGATGTTGTTCGAGGCGAAGAAGTAGAAGAGCCCCGAGGCCGGGTTCGCGTTCAGCGGCACGGCCGTGCCGTTGCCGCTCTGCTGGGCGGAGGCGAAGCTCACCGTGACCTTGAAGCGGCCGCCGGTCCCCAGGCAGAGGGTGTTGGCGTCGGCGGTGCAGGCCGGCGGCGGCGGCGGCGTGCCCTGCACCACGATGGTGCCGGTCATGCCGTAGTAGGGGCCGTGGACCTGGCACTCGTAGTCGATGGTGCCGGGGGTGTTGAACGTGCGGGTGAACGTCCACATGGGCGCCGGATCGCCGTTGCCCCCCTGGTCGTCGCAGCCGTTGGCGCAGCGGAAGCTGCCGTCGAGGGCGTAGACGTTGTGGGTCATGCCGCTGTTGTTGACCCAGGTGATCGAGTCGCCGGCGTTGATGGTGATCATCTGCGGCACGAACGTCAGCTGGGCGGTGGCCATGACCGTCTGGTTGGCCGCCAGGGAAGGAGCCGCCAGGCCAAGCGCCAGCACCGCGCCCAGGAAGGCCGGGCGCAAGAGGAAGCAGAGGCACCGGTTGAGGTTGCTGCCCATCGTCAGACCCTCCATGTCTTCTCGCAGTAGGTGCCGAGCGGCTGGGAGGAGGTTCAATGGTCAGGCTCGCGTCCGCGCGCGTGCGTAGCTGGGGTCACCAGGCCGGTTCCCGGCGGAGCACCAAACGGTGCAGTGAAAGGGCCGCGCCGCATCCCCGGGCGCTTCGTGACACACTCCGCCTGCCGCGCCTCAGGCCGTCCGCAGGTGGCGGCCACCCGATCGACGGCAATGCCTGATCCTGATCCGGTAAACGCCAAGAACGCATCCGACCCCAGCCCGTGGTTGCTGGTCGCCATGGTGCTGGGCTCGGCCATGGCGTTCATCGATTCCACGGTGGTCAACGTCGCCCTGCCGGCCCTGCAGCATGGGCTGGGCGCCACCGTGGCCGACGCCGAGTGGGTGGTCGAGGCCTACGCCCTGCTGCTCGCGGCGCTGATCCTGGCCGGCGGCTCGCTCGGCGACCACTACGGACGGCGGCGGGTGTACCTCGTCGGCGTGGCCGGGTTCGCGGTGGCCTCGGCAGGCTGCGGCCTGGCGCCGGCGGTCGGCGCGCTCATCGCGTGGCGCGCCGTGCAGGGCGCCGCCGCGGCGCTCCTGGTGCCGGGCGGCCTGGCAATCCTGGCGGCGGTCTACCCGCCGGAGCGGCGCGGCCGGGCGATCGGCACCTGGTCGGGCGCCAGCAGCATCACCACCGCCGCCGGGCCGCTCGCCGGCGGCTGGCTGATCGATCACGCCTCCTGGCGCTGGGCGTTCTTCCTCAATCTGCCGCTCGCCGCCGCCGTGCTGCTGCTCACCTGGCGTCACGTGCCCGAGAGCCGCGATCCCGACGCCCGGCGGCTCGATCCGGTGGGCGTGCTGCTCGCCACCCTGGGGCTCGGCGGCCTCACCTACGGCCTGACCGAGGCGCCGTCGCTGGGGATCGGCCACCCGGCGGTATGGGGGACGCTCCTCGGCGGCGCCGCCGCGCTCGCCGGCTTCGTCGCCGCCGAGGCCCGCGTGCCCGAGCCGATGATGCCGCTCGGCCTCTTCCGCTCGCGCAGCTTCACCGGCGCCAACCTGCTGACCTTCTTCCTCTACGGCGGCCTCGGCGGCGCGCTGTTCTTCCTGCCGTTCAACCTCATCCAGGTGCAGGGCTACTCGGCGACCGCGGCCGGCGCCGCCTTCCTGCCGCTGGCGCTGATGCTGTTCCTGCTGTCGCGCCGGGCGGGGACCCTGGCCGACCGCTACGGCGCCCGTCCGCTGCTGGTCGCCGGCCCGGCCCTGGCCGCCGCCGGCCTGGCGCTGCTGGCGGTGCCCGGGACCGGCGGCAGCTACTGGCGGTCCTATTTCCCGGCGGTCGCCGTGCTCGGCCTGGGGATGGCGGCGAGCGTCGCCCCGCTCACCACCACCGTGATGGGCACGGTCGAGGTGCGCCACACCGGTCTCGCCTCCGGCGTCAACAACGCGGTGTCCCGCGTCGCCGGCCTGATGGCCATCGCCGTCCTCGGCCTGGCGGTGCAGCTGGCCTTCGGCATCAGCTTCGACCGCCGGCTGGAGCACCTCGACCTGCCGGCGCCGGCGCGCGCCGCACTCGCGCAGCAGCGCAGCCGGATGGCCGCCGCCACCCTGCCCGCCGGCCTCGATCCACGGCAGGCGAAGGCGGCCCGCGCCGCCCTCGACGGCGCCTTCGTGGACGCCTTCCGCGTCGCCATGCTGTGCGGTGCCGCCCTCACCCTTCTCGCCTCCGTCTGCGCCTGGGCCACCCTCGGCAGAGACCGGTCCAGCACCGGGTAATCTCAGCGGAGGGAGGAGGGGCCATACCATCGCCCAGCGGCCCTCGCCCTGCCACGATCAGCCCGTCGGCGTTCGGCATCACCTTGGCGCACCGCTGCCCTGGACGGGTCGATGGTGAAAGGGGGTCGCCCGCGATCAAGGCGGCCTTGTCGACCTGCAAGGCCTACCGCTCGTCCACCCGAGCGTCGCGCTGGATACGACAGATCGCACCCCTCTTCGTGAACTCGGGGGGAGCTGCCACCGCGCAGGGCCAGGCGCGGCCGGCAGGCCCCCCTCACCGCCGGACCCTGTGCCGGCAAGGAGGCGAAGATGAAGAAGGCCGCCGGCAAGCTCCAGCTCAACCGTGAGACAGTCCACCACCTGGCAGCCAACGCGCCAGGGCTGCGTGATGCGGCCGCGGGCATCCCCCAGCTCACCGTGCCGGTCAGCTGCCTCGCGTGCTTCGCGCAGTCGAACCCGTTGACCGCCTGTAATTGCACGTCCTGAGCGCCGAGCTCCCGTGGCGGGCGCGGCGGCAACGCAGCCCCAGCCGCCGCGGCGGCAGCGAGTGACCCCACCGACCGCCCAGGGCAGAGCAGGATGGAGCAGGCTGAAGGCCGCCGGGCGCTTCAGGCTGTCTTGGCGCGAGCCTGGCCGTGGCCGGTCCGCGTACGTCGGCTCACCCGCTTGCGGCCTGGCTCTGCCGCCTTGGCGGCGCGACTCGCCGCCAGGATAGCCGTGGCGATCGTCTCTGCCACGACCTGCGGCCTTGAGCCGAGCCTGAGCAGGGAGCCCACCAGGAGATCCATCGTCACCGCAGGATCACCGGCCTCCATCTTCGCCACCCGGGACTGGCTGGAGCCCACCCGCTTCGCGACCTGTTCCTGTGTCAACGCAGCTGCCTCGCGACACTCGCGCAGTTTCCTCGCCAGGGCGATCTTCATCTCGATGAAGGCCATATCGGCCTCGCTGAGGTCGAGGAACTCCTCGACGGTGGTGACGCGAGCGCCACTCGCCTCGAGGCGCCTCAAGGTCTTCTCATTCATCCCTGCTCCTCCCTTCTCACCGCGAGGTAGCTGCGCAGCCGTTGCTTACAGGCGTCGATCACCGCTTGCGGTGTCCGGTTGGTCTTCTTCGCAAACACCTCGAGCACCACAATGGCATCCGCGTCGATGAAATACAAGGTGCGCCAGGTCGTGTTCTCTGCCTGCACCCGTAGCTCGTGGCAACCGTGGCCGATCGATGGCATCGGACGTGACTTCGGCATGCTGATTTTTTGGCCGTCCTGCAGCAGCCGCAGAAGAAAGCCAGTCTCACGGCGAGCTTCGATCGGCAGGGGAGGCGTCTGCAGGACCCCTCCCGCAACCACCAGGTCCTTGCCGCCGCTCATAAGGCCAGAGGGTACGTCGGTCGCGAGATTATGTCAAGTCTGACATGCTGGCCAGACCGCTGAGGGATGCGAACCGCCTCCCGGTCGGTCTCCCGTGCCGTCATCCCAAGCTCCCAGGAGCTGCACAGGCCCTCCCCGCCGACCAGCGCCTCGCGGCCCCGCCCGGCCCGATCTCCTCGGCCAGGGGGCGACGAGCCACGATGGTGGCGTGGTGCCCCCTTCCCCCGAAAGACATGGGCATCCAGGCGGTTCCTCATCTCAGGAAGCACGGAAATCGGAGACGCTGGAGGTGCGGCGGCCGCCCAGCCGCTCGTCCAGCCATAAGATCGCCATTCCGGCAAGAAAGAGGGCGTAGAAGGGAAGGCGCGGCAGAGGACGACCCGGTGCGTCAGGAGCGCCGCCGGCATCCCGCGCCGGTGGCGCCTCCGGCAGCGGGCCCGCACCCGCCGCCATCCGTTCCCGGGTCGCCGCCACGCGCTCGGCGCGGCGCCAGGTGGGCCAGGCGCCGGGGCCGGCGGCGTAGAGCCATGCGGCGGCGCCGTCGCCCGACGTCAGCCGCAGCCATCCCTCCTGCCGCGGCCACAGCCGCGTGGCATACCGGCCGGGACCGGCGGCCAGGACCGGCAGATCGAACGCCGTAGCCGCGATGGCGCCTTCCGTGGCGCCGGTGGCCGGCCCGGTATTGAGGTCCGCTCCGGCGCTGCCGGCGAGGGGAGAGCCGGTGGGTGGGGCGACGTGGCCTTCGCCGATCACGGCGCTCGCGACACCGGCACCGGTGACGTCGGCGGAGCTGGCGGCGGCGATCCGCGGCGGGCCGCTCTCCCGGCCGGCCGCCGCCAGCAGCTCCAGGTCCACCGGCCGGTCGGCCATCACCGGCCCGGCCGGCAGCACGAAGGCCGGCGCGTCGTCGGGGCGGGCCACCGCGCCGAGGAGGCGGGTCCAGAGCGCGGCGAAGGAGCGGCTGTCGGCACCGAGGGTCCACTCGAAGGTGCCGGCGGCGAGGGAGAGCGCCAGCGCGCCGCCGCCGCGGCGCTGCCGCGCCGCGAGGACGTGGCGCGCGCCGTCGCTCGCCAGCGCCTCCGCGCCCGGCGGCAGGGCGATCTCGCGCGCCGGAACCGCGAGCGGCGCGAGGGGTTCCTCTCCCGGCCAG
>JASLEW010000724.1 GCA_030150965.1 Thermoanaerobaculia bacterium
GCGCCCCTACAGGCACGGCGCGCCGCGCTCGGCCGCCTTCTTCGGCGGCGCGCTGTGGGTGACCGACGCGCAGGGGGTCTACGAGCTGACCCGCGACGCCAACCACACCATCGCCGCACCCCAGGCGGGCGGCCGGGTGGAGCGCCTGGGCGAGCAGCTGCTGCTGACCGGCCCCGGCGGCGCCTGGACCCGGCCGGCGCCGGACGCCGAGTGGGTGCAGCTCACCGGCGAGCCGTCGCGCCTGGTGCCGACCGGCGATCCCCGCTTCGCGGCGGTGCTGGTGAGCGGCGACCGGGCGCGCCTCTACGATCGCACCGCGCACCGCTTCCGCGCGCTGCCGGTGCCGGTGCCGGCGCGCGACGTCACTGCCGCCCTCGTCCTTGATGGAAAGCTTTTGCTCGCCACCTCCGGTGCAGGGGTGCTGGTGCATGATCTGGATTAGGAGTCCCCCTCGGTAGGGGGTCGTGGTATGCTCCACTCCTCACGCGACATCAGGCAGGGGGAGTGAGGATGAGCAGGCACGGAAGGCCGTTGCTGGCCGCGGTCTTGGCGTTCGGCGCATTGCACACGGCAGGCGCGGATGCGGTTTCCCCCGCGTCCGCCGCTGCCGGCCCGGCGGGCGCCGGCCCGGCGATGCCGGCGACGGTGGCGGCGGTCAAGGCGCGCGGCACGCTGGTGATGCTGTGCTTTCCGCATCAGGAAAATCCTTTCATTCGGATCAAGACCGAGATCGATCTCAATCACTACGACGGCATCGACTACGAGGTGATGCAAGGTTTTGCGCACTCGCTCGGAGTGAGCCTGGCGGTGCATCCGGTCAAGCCGACGTTCGCGGCGCTGGTGCCGGCGCTCCTGGCCGGCGAGGGCGACGTCATCGCCAGCTCCTTCAGCATCACGCCGGAGCGCCGCGCCAAGGTCGATTTCTCGCAACCCTACTTCACCGTGCACGCGGTGGTGGTGGTGCCGGGCGACAGCCTGGTGCGCGCCGCCGCCGACCTGCGCGGCCGGACTGCGGCGACGGTGCCCGGCTCCAGCCAGGAGGAGCGCATCAAGGCGCTGCGCCCGGGCAGGATCCACTACGTGGACTTCACGCGCTGGAACTACGACGCGCTGGAGGACCGGTCGGCCGACTTCACCGTCCTCGACGACACCTCGACCTGGCGCCTGCTGCGCTTCTATCCGCACCTCCGGGTGGCCTTTCCGCTGCCCGGCACCGACACCTACGGCTACGCCGTCGCCCCGGGAAGCGACCTGCGCGCCGCGCTCGACCGCTACCTGGAAGAGATCCGCGCGAGCGGTCAGCTGGCCGAGATCGTCCGCCGCTACCTGGGCGACGCCGGCGCGGCGATCGTCGCGCCGCCGGTGCTGGCGGCGCCGCCCGCAGAAGCGCCGCCGCAGCAGCGGTAGACGCGCGCCGGCCGCGGTCTCAGCCGAGGTCGATGCCGGGCCGGCCGGCGTCCAGGATGGCGGTCCGGCAGGCGCCGCCGCAGTGGCGGCCGATGCGCTCGGCGAGATCGGCGAGGGCCGCCTCCAGGTCGGCCGCGCCGGCGGCGGGCGGCAGTGCCTCCAGCACCAGCACGGCATCGCGGGTGTCGGCGGTCAGCCGGGTGCGCGCCGCCTCGCGCCAGTTCCAGCGCCGGCAGAGCGCCGACACGTCGTCGCGGTAGATGACCTCCCCCGGGTGGGGCGGCCGGGCCTCGGCGTCGCCGAGCAGCTGCACCGGCGGCTCGGCCGCGCCGGCGCGGCCGAGGACGATGTCGCCGCGGACCGCCGCCAGATCCTCGCCGCCCGCCGGCAGCAGGTGGGTGAGCGACACGGCGTTGTAGAGATCGACCAGCGGCAGGATCGGCCGCAGCGCATCGCCGCGCAGCACGCTCCGCAGCAGGCTCTCGATCGACGACGGGCTCTTCCTGGGGTCGGCGCCGAAGCGGCGGTAGGCCTCACGCCAGCAGGCGATGCGCGGATGCTCGGCGAGGACCGCGCCGGCGAGGGCGCGGCGCGCCCCATCCTCGGCGCGGCGCAGCTCGGCCGCGATCGTGGGCCCGGGACGGGAGTTGTCGCCGCCGCGGACCTCGATCACGCCGATCAGGGCGGCGGGGAAGAGCTCCAGGACCTGCGGGGAGAGGAGCAGTCTCAATCGCCGTCGCTCGAGCGCAGGCCGGCCTTCTTGGCGTAGTAGCGGAAGCTGCGGAAGCTCATGCGCAGCAGCTCGGCGGCCTGGGTCTGGACGCCGTTGGCGCGGTCGAGGGCCTGGCCCATCAGCTGGGCGCGGATGTCCTCCAGGTAGGCTTCGAGGTTCAATCCCTCCTCGGGAAGGTTGACCAGCTCGGGATGCGAACGGCGGTTGGCGAGCAGCTGCACCGGCAGGTCGCGGGTCGAGATGGTCGCGGAGTGCGACAGCGCGAGCGCCCGCTCGACGACGTTCTCCAGCTCCCGGACGTTGCCCGGCCAGTCATAGCTCTCCAGCAGCTTCATCGCTTCGAGCGAGATCTGGCGCGGCGGCAGCTCCATCTGGCGGCTGTACTTCTGCAGGAAGAAATCGACCAGCAGCGGGATGTCCTCGCGCCGCTGGCGCAGCGGCGGCAGGTGGATGGGCAGCACGTTGATGCGGTAGTAGAGGTCCTCGCGGAACTCGCCGGTGGTCAGGCGGCTCTCCAGGTTCTGGTTGGTGGCGGTGATCACCCGCACGTCCACCGTCTCCTCCTGGTTGCCGCCCACCTTGCGCACCACCTTCTGCTGCAGCGCGCGCAGCAGCTTGACCTGCATCGGCGGCGTCAGCTCGCCGATCTCGTCGAGGAAGAGCGTGCCGCGGTCGGCCTCCTGGAACAGCCCCTTCTTCTCGCGCACCGCGCCGGTGAAGGCGCCGCGCTCGTGGCCGAAGAGCTCGCTTTCGAGCAGGTTCTCGGGCAGCGCGCCGCAGTTGATCGACAGGAAGCGGCGGCCGGCGCGCGGCGAGGCGAAGTGGATGGCGCGCGCGATCAGCTCCTTGCCGGTGCCGCTCTCGCCGTGCACCAGGACCGTCGAGGTGGTGCGCGCGATGCGCTCGACCAGGGCGAAGATCGACTGCATGCTGGCGCTCTTGCCGATGATGTTGTTGAAGGTGTACTTCTGCTCCAGCTCGCGCCGCAGGTAGACGTTCTCGTCCGCCAGCTTGGCCCGCTCCAGCGCCTTCTGGGTGATGATCTTCAGCTCCTCGACGTCGAACGGCTTCGACACGTAGTCGTAGGCGCCCAGCTTCATCGCCTCGATCGCCGTCTTGGTGGAGGTGAAGGCGGTCATCATCACCACCGCGGTGTTGGGCGCCCCGGCCTTGATCTCGCGCAGCAGGTCGAGGCCGTTGCCGTCCGGCATCAGGATGTCGCACAGCACCAGCTCGTAGCTCTTGCTGGCCAGGACGCGCTGCGCCTCGCCGTAGGAGCGCGCGGTCTCCACCGCGAAGCCCTCGCCCTCGAAGAGCAGCGACAGGAAATCGAGGATGCTGGCCTCGTCGTCGACGATGAGCAGGCTGGGGCGGCTGGCGGCGCTGGCGATCATACGCTGATCTCGGCCGCCACGCCGGCGAGCTGCGGGCGCGCGCCGAGCGGCTTGCCGGGGCCGGCGGTGGGCAGCTCGACGGTGATGGTGGTGCCGCCGCCGGGGGCGCTGTCCACCCGCAGCCGGCCGCCGTGGTCCTCGACGATGCGGTAGACGATGGCCATGCCGATGCCGGTGCCGCCGTCGAAAAACGACTGGAAGGGGTGGAAGAGATTGGAGCGCTGCGCCTCCGACATGCCGCGGCCGCTGTCGATCACCTGCAGCCGGTAGAGGTCGCCGTCGAGCCGGCCGACCAGGCGGAAGGTGCCGCCGTCGGGCATGGCGCGCACGGCGTTGCGC
Organism: Thermoanaerobaculia bacterium; assembly: GCA_030150965.1. GTDB lineage: Bacteria > Acidobacteriota > Thermoanaerobaculia > Multivoradales > UBA5704 > JASLEW01. The sequence continues at coordinate 3,874 of JASLEW010000724.1, forward strand.
GCCAGGTTCCAGAAGATCTGGCTGATCTGGTCGGGGTCGGCGATCAGGCGCGCCGAGGGCGGCTCGAGGTCCTGGTCGAGACGGTGGTGGCTCGATACCTCGGCGCTGTTGCGCAGCAGCTCCATGTTCTCGGCCAGCAGCCGGGCGATGTCGAACGGCACGCTGGTGCGCTCGCGCGGCCGGGCGAAGCGCAGGAAGCCCTTGATCGTGCGGTCCAGCCGCTGGCTCTCCTTGAGCAGGATATCGATCAGCCGGCGCTGCGAGGCGTCGCCGGGAAGCGCCCCCGAGAGCATCTGCACCGAGCCCGAGATCGCCGCCAGCGGGTTGCCGATCTCGTGCGCCAGGCCGGCGGCCAGCTCGCCCACGGCCGCCATGCGGTCCTTCAGGCGCAGCTCGTCCTGCATGCGGCGCCAGCCGGTCAGGTCCTGGAAGATCACGATGTAGCCGCGGTGGGCGCCGAAGGCGTCGTTGAGCCGCGAGATCGAGAAGCCGACGTAGGCGGTGTCCTGGCCGTGCGGCACCTGGACCTCCACCCGGAGCTTGCCCTGCAGGTCGCCGCCGGCGCCGGTGATCTCGAACCATTGCGCCGCCGACAGCAGGCCCGATTGGTGCACCGGCGCGCCGACCAGCTCGTCCTCGGGGCGGCGCAGGATGGCCAGACCCGCCTGGTTGACGCTGGTGATGAGGCCCGCGAGGTCGGTGGTGATGAGGCCGCTGCTGATCGACTGGATGACGTCGCGGTGCACCACCTGGAGGTCCGCCAGGTGCTCGCTCTTGACCTCCAGCTCGCGCTCGGCGCGGGTGGCGTTGTGGGCCAGCAGCGAGGTGAGGAGCGCCATGGCGTAGAAGCCGACGAAGTGGATCGCCAGGTTGTAGCCGAGGCGCCAGCCGGCGATCGGCTCGACCGCCGGCTCGGCGGCGGGAGCCG
>JASLEW010000729.1 GCA_030150965.1 Thermoanaerobaculia bacterium
GCGCTCCCGCCGCCGGCCGCTGCCGGCGCTCGCGGCGCTGTGCGGCGTCCTCGCCGCCGCCACCGCCCTGTCCGCGGTGACCGCGGTGACCGCGGCGGGCGCATCGCCGCGGGCGCCGGCCCCGGAGGAGGCGGCGGCCTCCGCCATCACCCCGGCGGTGAGCGTCGATCAGCTGCGCTACCCGCCGCTGCCGCGCTACGACATCCCGCAGCCGCGGCGGGTGGTGCTCGACAACGGCATGGTGGTGATGCTGATGGAGGATCATGAGCTGCCGCTGATCTCGGTCACCGCCCTGATCCGCGCCGGCTCGCGGCTCGATCCGGCCGCGAAGCTCGGCCTCGCGGCCATCGCCGGCGACCTGATGCGCACCGGCGGCGTCACCCGCCAGGCCGGCGGCGGCGCCGCCCCCGGCGCGGCGGTCTCGGGCGACGAGCTCGACGACCGCCTGGAGTCGCATGCCGCCGAGCTGGACGTGAGCTTCGGCGAGGACTCGGGCAGCGCCTCGCTGAGCGTGCTCAAGCAGGACTTCACCGGCTTCCTGCCGCTCCTCGCCGCCATCCTGCGCTACCCGGCGTTCAACGAGGCCAAGCTGGCGATCGCCAAGGACCTCGCCAAGCAGCGCCTGGCGCGGGAGAACGACGACGCCGAGGGCCTCGCCTTCCGCGAGCTGGCCCGCCTCGTCTACGGCCCCCGCTCGGTCTACGGCCGGATGCCCACCTTCGCCACCGTCGACGCCATCACCACCGCCGACCTGACCGCCTGGCACCGCCGCTACATCCACCCCGACCGCATCGTGCTCGGCCTGACCGGCGACTTCCAGCCGGAGGCGGCGCTGGCGACGGTGCGCGCCGCCTTCGCCGGCTGGCCGCGCGGCCCGGAGGCCGCCGCGGGCCCCGACGCCTTCACCTACCGCCGCGAGCCCAACCGCGGCCTCTACGTCATCGACAAGAGCGACATGACCCAGTCGCAGGTGGTCATGGGGCACCTCGGCATCCTCAAGAGCGATCCCGACTACTTCGCCCTGCAGGTGGCCAACGAGGTGCTCGCCGGCTCCTTCGCCTCGCGCCTGGTGGCCCACGTGCGCACCGAGAAGGGCCTGGCCTACGTGGTGGACGGCGGCGTGGGCGGCGAATGGGACCATCCCGGCCTCACCCTGCTCAGCATGTCCACCAAGGCCAGCACCACCGGCGCCGGCGTCGAAGCGCTGATCGCCGAGGCCCGCGGGCTCATCGCCCAGCCGCCCACCGACGAGGAGGTGGCGCTGGCCAAGCAGAGCATCCTCGGCGCGTTCGTCTTTCATTCCGACTCGCCGTCGAAGGTGCTGGCGCAGCAGCTCTCCTTCGAGCTGTTCGGGTATCCGCTCGACTGGCTGGCGCGCTACCGCGCGGCGGTCGAGGCGGTCACCGCCGGCGAGGTGCGCCAGGCCATCGTGCGCCACCTGCGTCCCGACGATCTCACCATCCTGGTGGTCGGCCCCGGAGAGAGCGCCGATCCGGCGCTCGCGGCGCTCGGCAGGCTCACTCCCCTGCCGCTGCCCGATCCCTCCCGCCCCGCCGGCTGACGCGGTGCCGCTGCCCCTCGGGGGCATGCATCTTGCTCCGCCTTCAAGACGCATGGCCCGGCGCTCCACGGCGCACCTGCGTTCGCCTCCGGGCGCCGTGCTTTCGGGAAACCACCACGACCCAGCAGGAGGACTCAGCATGAAAATGGAATCCCTGAAAGACCTCTACCTCGAGCAGCTGCGCGACCTGTACGACGCCGAGACGCAGATCCTCGACGCGCTGCCGAAGATGGCCGAGTCGGCCAACAGTCCCGACCTCAAGAGCGGCTTCAACCAGCACCTGCGCCAGACCCGCGACCACGTCGCGCGCCTGGAGCGGATCTTCGACACCCTCGGCGAGAAGGCGTCGGGGCAGACCTGCCACGGCATGAAGGGCCTGCTCAAGGAGGGCGTGGAGATGGTCAAGGCCAAGGGCGACCCGGAGGTGCACGACGCCGGGTTGATCGCCGCGGCCCAGCGGGTCGAGCACTACGAGATCGCCGCCTACGGCACGGTCCGCACCTACGCGGAGATGCTCGGCCAGAGCGACGCGGTGGTGAACCTCAACAAGACCCTGGAGGAGGAGAAGGAGACGGATCGCAAGCTGACCCAGCTGGCCCAGAGCCACATCAACGCCGAGGCCCACGCCGCGGTCTCGCACCGCTGATCCCGGCGCCCGGAGCCGGTCCTGGCGGGCGCCCGCGAGGGTGCCCGCCTTTTTCTGCCCACCGTGTAGAAACTGCACTGCCGAGAGGCTCGCTCTCCGATCCGCTCCCCCGTCCGGACGGCCGGCCGGCGCGCGCCTGTAAAGATGGCACGCTCCCTGCACAGATGACCAGCATTCAGGCTTCTTGGAAAGAAGCCCTCTTCACGAAGGTTGCCGGCCAATCGAGCGGCGGCTAAACCGGGCCGCCGAACCGGGCGTTGGGAGCCCCGGAGCCGCGGGCCGGAAGGCCGATCACCCGAGAAAGACCGATACAGGCCGATCCAGGCCGATCCAGGATGGAGGCGCGATGTCCGACGCAGAGGGCAGGGGCAGGCCGCGGGCGGCGGGCGGGGGAGCGGCGGCGGGCGCGCCGCCGCCGGTCCTCGCCGG
>JASLEW010000762.1 GCA_030150965.1 Thermoanaerobaculia bacterium
GAGCCACCGGCACCGTCGGAGCCCCCGGAGCCAGCGGCGCCACCGGAGCCATCGGAGCCACCGGCGCCGGCGCCGCGGCTGCAGCCAGGGCGGCCTGGTGGACCTCGCGCCAGGGGACGCCGGCCCCAAGCGCCAGGCGCCGGCAGTCCTCGAACTCCGGCGCCATCGCCAGCGTCCGGCCGGCCAGCCGGCCGCGCCTGATCCGCACCCTGCCGAACGCCGTCTCGACCTCCAGGGAGTCGCGCTCCGCCTCGAAGCGGCCCGCCATGTGATAACGGCAGCCGAGCGATCCGGATTCCAGGAGCAGGATGCCGGCCAGCTCCTCCAGCTGGTGGCGGCGGCAGAGCAGGCTGACCAGCGTGCCCGGGCGGCTCTTCTTCATCACCACCGGCGTGAAATAGACGTCGAGGGCGCCGGCGGCGAGCAGCCGCTCCATCAGGAAGCCGAAGCCCTCGCCCGCCAGGTCGTCCACCTCGCACTCGACGACCGCCACCTGCGGCGCCTCCTGGGCCGCTCTCCCGGCAGCCGCCGGCGGCGTCCCCGTGGCCGAGGCACCCGCGGCTCCGGGCATGGCAGCCTGCATCCAGGGAGCCGCGCCCGGGCCGCCGGCAACGGCCATCGCCGCCCGGCCGCGCAGCAGCCGCAGGGCGTTCGGCCGCAGGCCCAGCTCGCGGCGGCCCAGGCCGTAGCCGGTCCCCTCCAGCACCAGCGGCGGCAGCTCGCCGAAGCCGTCCACCAGCTCCGCCAGCAGCACGGCGCCGGTGGGCGTGGTGAGCTCGCCGCCCGGGCCGCCGTAGATCGGCACGCCGCGGAGCAGCTCGGCGGTGGCCGGCGCCGGCACCGGCAGCTCGCCGTGCTCGGTGCGCACCCGGCCGCCGCCGACGTTGACCGGGCCGCAGGTGAGCCGCTCCGGCGCCAGGTGCTCGACGGCGGCGGCGGCGCCGACCAGGTCGACGATCGAGTCCACCGCTCCCACCTCGTGGAAGTGCACGCGGTCGAGCGGGATGCCGTGCGCCCTGGCCTCGGCCTCGCCGAGCCGCGCGAAGAGGGCCAGGGCGCGCTCACGCACCGCCGGCGCGAGCGCGCTTGCGGCCAGGAGCCGGCGGATCTCCGCCAGGTCGCGGCGGCCGTGCGCCGGCGGGTGCCCGCGACCGTGCCGGCGATCCTGCGGAGGCGCCTCCCCCTGCCCGGGCAGGGGCTCAGGCGCAGGTGGCGGGTCGTGCGGGTGCGAGCGCCCGTCGCCGTGGACGTGTGGATGCCCGCCGCCATGCGGATGGGGGTGCGCGTGCGGGTGCTCGTGCCCGCCCTCGGCCGTCTCCTCGGGATCGGGGCCTTCGAGCGGCCGGCCTTCGAGCAGCACGCGGAAACGGGTCCCGGCGATGCCGCCGCGCGCGGCCCGCCGCTGCTCGACCGTGACGCCGGCGAGGCCGAGCCGCTCCACGGCCTCGGCCACCACGGCGAGCGGCATGCCGAGGTCGAGGCAGGCGCCGAGGAACATGTCGCCGGCGATGCCGCTCGCGCAGTCGAGGTGGTACCAGGCCATGACGGGATCAGGCTACCATGGGCCCCGGTTGCGCAAGGACACCCAGCGGCCGGTGGCGCCCAGCACCAGATGATCCACCAGCTCCACCCCCACCACCTCCGCCGCCTCGGCCATCCGGCGGGTGAACAGCACGTCCTCGCTGCTCGGCGTCGGGTCGCCGCTCGGGTGGGTGTGGAAGAGCGCCACGCAGGCGGCGCCCCGCACCAGGCACTGCTTCAGGATCTCGCGCGGCTCGACGGCGGCGCGGTGCAGGGTGCCGCGGTAGATCTCGCGCTCGCCGAGCAGCCGGTGGCGCAGGTCGAGGAAGAGGGCTCCCATCACCTCCTGGTCGACCTTCTGGTACTTGAGCACCAGGTACCGCGCCACGTCGGCCGGCCGCGACAGGATGTCGGTGCCCCGCAGCTTGCCGCGCGCCAGCCGCCGTCCGATCTCGACCGCCGCCAGCAGCGTCGCCACCCGCGCCCAGCCGAGGCCGCCGCGGCGGAGCGCCTGGGGATCGGCGCCGACCAGCCCCGCCAGACCGCCGTTCTCGTGCAGCAGCTGGCGCGCCAGGCCGATCGACCCCAGCCCCTTGGGCCCCGAGCGCAGCAGCACCGCCACCAGCTCGGCATCGGGGATGATGGTGCGGTCCTCGGCCGCCAGGAGCTTCTCGCGCGGCCGCTCGTCCTCCGGGATCTCGCGGATCAGGCGCTCGCGTTGCGGCATCGCTCGATGGCCTCGGTCAGCGCCGGCAGCGCCTCGCCTGCCGGGCCTTCCAGCCGCAGGTGCGCCGCGCGCGAAAAGGGCGTCCGCTCCGGGTTGACCTCGATCAGCAGCGCGCCGGCGGCGAGCGCCGTCTGCACCACCCCGGCGGCCGGATAGACCACCGCCGAGGTGCCGACCGCGACCAGCAGGTCGCAGGCGGCCGCCGCCTCCTGGGCACGGGCCAGCGCCGCCGCCGGCAGGCTCTCGCCGAACCACACCACCGCCGGGCGGAAGCGGCCGCCGCGCTCGCGGCAGGCCGCATCCGCGCAGGGCGGCGGCTCCTCCGGCGAGGCCGCCACCGCCTCGCCCATCGGCCGCCGCCGGCCGCAGCGGTCGCACACCGCCTCGGCCAGGGTGCCGTGGAGGGCGACGATCTGCCGGCTGCCGGCCCGCTGGTGCAGGTCATCCACGTTCTGGGTCACCAACAAGAATGACGGAAAGAGCGGCTCCCAGCGCACCAGCGCCCGGTGCGCCGGATTGGGCGCCGCGGCGGCGGCGTTGGCCCAGCGCCCGGCATACCAGCGCCAGACCCTTCCCGGCGTGCGGTAGAACGCCGCGGGCGTCGCCAGCTCCTCGGGGCGCTGGTTCTCCCACAGGCCGCCGGCACCGCGGAAGGTGCCGAGGCCGCTCTCGCGCGACACCCCGGCGCCGGTGAAGACCACCGCGCTCGCCGCGCGCCGCAGCCGTGCCGCCATCGCCGGGTCCAGCCGGCCGGTCCAGAGATTGCCCTCCCGGCTCCCGCCCCGATCACCGGTCATCGAATGCCCCTCCAGGAGTGCCCATCCTGGTTTGACTCCCCTGTGTCATCCTGGTAGAACACGCCCGCTCCCGCTCCGCCCGCAACGGGACCGGACTGCCGGCGGAGGATCGCGCGATGCCTGCCCTGCCCACCAACTTCGGCCTGCTGGAGGGCCCCTACTGCGAGTACGAGCGCAGCCGCGCCGTGGTGCTGCCGGTGCCGTTCGAGCGCACCACCACCTACGGCAAGGGGACGTCCAGCGGGCCCGCGGCCATCATCCGCGCCTCCCAGAGCATGGAACTCTACGACGAGGAGCTGGAGTCCGAGCCCTATGACCAGGGGATCGCCACCCTGCAGCCGTTCCTCCCCGAGGCCTTCGACATGGCGGCGGCGCTGGGCGAGATCGAGGCCGAGGCGCAGCGCCACTTCGCCCTCGGCAAGTTCCTGGTCACCCTGGGCGGGGAGCACAGCCTGTCGCTGGCGCCGGTGCGCGCCGCGCGCGCGGTCCACGGCGGCATCGGCGTGGTGCAGTTCGACGCCCACGCCGATCTGCGCGAGGCCTACGACGGCACGCCCCACAGCCACGCCAGCGTCATGCGCCGCATCGCCGAGGAGGGCTTCCCCACCCTGGCCATCGGCATCCGCTCGCTCTCCACCCCGGAGGCCGACCTGGTGCGCCGCCTGCAGCTGCCGGTGCTCTGGGGGCACCAGCTCGACCAGGCCGCCGCCGAGCTGCCGCGGTTGCTCGCCGCGCTGCCGCAGAAGATCTACCTGACCTTCGACATCGACTTCTTCGATCCGGCGCTGGTACCCGCAACCGGCACTCCCGAGCCGGGCGGCGGCAGCTGGTACCCGACCATGGCGCTGCTGCGCGCCCTCTTCAACAGCAAGTCGGTGGTCGGCATGGACCTGGTCGAGCTGGCCCCGCTCGGCAACCAGCCGGCGAGCGATTTCGTCGCCGCGAAGCTGGTCTACAAGTGCCTCGGCTACCTCCAGGAGTCCGAGTCCGGCAGCGCCCTCCACTGACCCTGGAGGACGCCACCCCCGCCCACACTGCCGGCGGGAGCACGATTTTTTCACTTTTCCCCCGGAAAAGGGTTGCCAGCGCGCGATTTGAGCGTAGACTATGGCGCGCGTTGCGCTTGGAGCACTGTGGGTTGGTTCGAGGCAGGAGGACAGGAGAGATGCGTCCGTCGGTGTTTAAGAAAAGGTTTTTGATCGTCCTCCTCCTCATTCTTCTCATCGTCGTCGCCGCGGCGGCCGGCTGCAACAGCAACAGCTCGACCGCCCCCGCGGTGCCCAACTTCCTGGCCATCGCCAGCATCTCGCCGCCCGCCGGCAGCAAGCTCGCTCCCGGCAGCAGCGCCAGCTTCGGGGCCAACATCACCTACATGCTGAACAATGCCGGCTCGGCCACCCTGACCCTGGTCTTCGCCGACCAGAACGGCAACCCGCTCAACGCCGGCAACCAGCCCACCACCATCGTCCCGGCTGGCCAGGGCTCCGCCACCCTCACCGGCCAGATCGTCGTCCCGGCCACCGGCGTCACCTCCCTGCAGGTCCTCTTCCAGCTCACCGCCAACACCGGCATGTCGGCGCCCACGGTGGTCTCGGCCACCTACCCGGTCGGCTGAGGGCGCCTCGGCGATTCGGCCTCCGGGCGCCGCCCGCCGAGCTCAGCCCGAGCTTGGTAACGAACAACGGTCCCCGGACGCCTCCTGATCTGGAACGGTGACAGCCGGTCACCGCGCCGCCGGCCCTGCCGGTGGCACATCCGACAGGCATTCAGGAGGTGTCATGACCAAAGTCAAGGTGCAGTCGCTCGATCAGGCGGTGCGCATCGTGGCGGCGAAGAAGCTCGCCGCGGCCAAGCCCGAGGAGCTCCTCGCCCAGCTCAAGAAGCACGGCATCGGCAACCTGGAGGATCTGGCGCGCCAGGTGGTGGCGAACGCTTCGCGCGCCGTGCAGAGCGGCGTCGCGGCGTCCTGGGACGACGACATCCCGATGGTCTGCTACAAGTTCTCGTCCTTCCGGCCGTTGGTGGACCCGAAGGCGCTCCAGCAGGAGGCGGCCGAGCTGACCGCCCTCGTCAAGGAGGGGAGCGCGACGATCGGCGCCGCGGATTGAGGCGCGCCCGCGCCCGCCATCGGCAGCTGGTGCCGGCGGAGCGCGGACCGGCGGCGCGGGACCGGCCCAGGCCCGGGCCGGATTCCCCGCGCACCCGGGACCGAGGTGGCTCGCACGCGCGACAGACCGCGCCATCCGCCGGCTGGCCTGGCGGACCGCGCCGGAGGTGAGGAGTGCCCGCAACGTCCCACGACACCGAGGAGACGGCGACCGGCCGGCTGATCGAGCGCGCTCTCGGCTGGATCGTCGAGCATCTCGACCTCTTCGATCCGTTCCGCGGCGGCCAGCCGTTCGCCATCAAGAACGGCCAGCGCGTGGGGGAGCTCGCGATCCTGCTGCACGCCCATGCCGCTCTCGGCGGCGAGCGCGACGGCGCCGTGGTGCGCCGGCTCGCGGCCCTCCTGCGCGCGGTGCGCGGCAACCCGCAGTACGGCGACCGGCTGCTGCGGTCGCCGGCGGAGTTCGTCCTCTTCGTGGAGATCTACGCCGCCCTGCGCAGCCTGGGCGACGACGACGACGGCAGCCGCGCGCTGATCCAGCGGGCGCTCGACGCCCGGCTGCCCGAGCAGCTGGAGCGGCTGCCGCACCGCATGATGGACATCGCCTCCTGCCTCGAGTGGGGAGGCTTCCGTCACTCGTGGCCGAGCCTGCGGCAGCTCTACCGCACCTCGATCCTCGCCACCACTCCCAGCGCGCTCCTGCTCGGCGAGGACGGCATCTACGGCCTCACCCACGTGATCCTGTATCTCTACGGCTTCGGCATGCGCCGCGCGCGCATCCCCGCCGGCCAGCGCGCGAGCCTGCGGCGCCTGCTCGCGATGCTGCTCGTCGGCGTGAGCCAGGACCACCACTGGGACCTGTTGGCCGAGCTGCTGCTGTGCTGGGAGGCCATCGGCTATGCCGCGACACCGCTGTCGGAGCGGTGCTGGCAAGCCCTGCTCGCGGTGCAGGGCGCGGACGGCGCCCTGCCTGGGCCGGAATGGGCGCTGCCGCTCTACCGCTCGGCGGCGCGCGGGCTCGCGCCGGGCCCGGCGCGCGAGGCGTACTTCGGACACCAATACCACACGACGCTGGTGGCCGTCATCGCCGGCGACCTGCGCGGGCGCAATCTCGCGCGCCGGCCCGCGCGGCGCCGCGCCAGGCGGCAGGAATCGCCGGCCGCCCCCCTCCGGCAGGAATCCGTCACAGGCGTCGCCGCGCCGGCGCTGGCGGCCGGCCGCTGGATGGATGGCGTCCTGGACGATCTCTGCCGGGCGCCGCGGGTGCGCGCCGAGGACCTGTTTCGCGCGCTGCTGGGCCTCCACTGTGCGGATGCCGCGGCGGCGGCGGCCGGCGCATCGCCCGAGACCGGAGGAGCCGGTGGCTCCCGCCGCGGAGCGCCGGCTGACGCCGCCCGCGTGGCCCGGCGGCTCGCGGCCCCCGGAGTGAGCTTCGAGCCGGCGCCGCCGCCCACCCTGACGCTCGCCGCCGCGGCGATCCTGGCCGGCCACGGGATCCTCCTGCCCGGCCTGCACGGCCCCAAGGGGCTGCCTGCCCAAGCCGCGCGGCTGATGGCGGCGGCGGGCGAGGGAAACTACGAGGACCCGGCGGGCGAAGCCCGGATGCTCTACGACAAGTGGGCGCTTCTCCATGCCATGGGGCGGCTGCCGGCGCCCCGCGGCGTGGCTCTCGGCCACGTCCTGCGCCGGGCGGGGTCGCTGCCGGTCACCGCGCCCTGGGAGGCATGGGAGGATCTGCTGCTGCGGATCGACGCCGCCACCGGTTGCGGCACCCTGGCGCCCGAGGCGGCCGTGGCGAGCTCCGGCCTGGCCGATCTCGGGGAGCTGCTCGCCGGGACCGCCCTGCGCCTGCTGCGGCACTACGACCTGCCGAACGGCGCCCGCGTGCTGCGGGCGATGAACCGGCTCGGCCTGACCGGCGAGGGCTACCGCGACGGCCTGAGGTTCCTCCTCCTCCACCAGCGCCAGGAGGGCGCCTTCGGCTATTACGGCATGGAGGAGCCCAGGCTGCGCGAAACCCTGCCCGCGGGCTTCTCCACCATCACCGGCCTGTCGCTGCCGGTGACGGTGGAATGCGTGTGGACCCTGGCCGAGAGCACGGGCTGGCGGCTGCTGGCGAGCCTCGCGCCGCAACCGGCCGCGCGGCGCCGCGCGCCGGCGCTCAGAAGCCGATGCGGCGCATCACGAAGCGCGGCAGGTGGCGGATGACGAGCATGATCAGCCTCCAGATGCGCGGCGTATAGAGGACCGGCAGGCGCCGGTCCAGGGCGCGCACCACGTCGCGCGCCACCTGGTCGGGCTCGCCGGCGAAGGGGGGCGGCTCGAGGCCCGCGGTCATGGAGGTCTTGACGAAGCCGGGCTTGACGCAGAGCACGGCCAGGCCCGCGGCGTGATACCGGTGGTCGAGGGCCTCCAGGTAGGCCGAGAGGCCGGCCTTGCTGGCGCCGTAGATGCCCACCGGCTTGCGGCCGCGGTCGCCGGCCACCGAGGAGAAGGCGGCGAGCCGGCCGCCGCCGCGCGCCAGCAGGCGCTTTCTGGCCATCTCGCAGAGGGCGACGGTGTTGGCGCAATTCACCGTGACCAGCCGGCGCGCCAGGTCGGTGTCGGCCTCCAGCGCCTCCTGGGTGGCGAACATGCCGGCGGTGACCACCACCGTGTCGAAGCCGCCGAGCGCGGCGTCGGCGGCGTCGAGCGCGGCGGCAAACCCCTCCGGCCGCTCCAGGTCGCAGGCCGCCCAGCCGGCTTCGGCGCGTTGCGGGTGGCGCTCCCTGAGGTCGTCGGCGCTGCGCGCCAGGCCGGCCGCCTCGCGCCCCAGCAGGAACACCGCGTCGCCGCGCTCGGCCAGCCGCCGGGCGACCGCCCGCCCCATCCCCCTGGTGCCGCCGAGAACGACCGCTCTCATGCCGCAACCCGGAGGGCCGCCCTGCTGCCCAAGAAAGCTTCACCCGTCATGTCTGCCGCGCATTCTACTCACGCCAGGACGTGGCTCAAGCCGGCTCCCTACGCCGGGTCGCCGAACAGGCGCCGCGACTGGGCGCTGCGCAGGCGGCGGCCGGGGTCCCAGCGCTCGCGCAGCGCCAGGAAGCGCGGCAGGCGGGGCTCCATGGCGCGGTAATGCTCCGGCCGGGTGAAGCGGTCCTTGGTCAGGTAGATGCGGCCGCCCGCGGCGATGACCAGCTCGTTGAGGCGGTCGACGATGCGCTGGGTGTCCGCCGACACCGCCATGTCCACCGCGATCGACGTGCCCTCCAGGGGGAAGGAGAGCACCCCCCTCCCCTCCGGGCCGCAGTCCTTGATGACGCAGAGCGGCGAGGCGCCGCCCAGGCGGGTGAGCAGCCGCAGGAAGTCGCGCACTCCCGGGGCGCCGGCGGCGCGCGGCAGCACGCACTGGTACTGGGTGAAGCCGCGCCGGCCGTAGGCGCGGTTCCAGTGCAGGATGGCGTCGAGCGGATAGAAGAACGGGTCCGGCGCCGTGAGGCCGCGCCGGCGCCGCCGCCGGTGACGGCGGTAGATGGCGGCGTTGAACAGGCGCGCGGAGAGCGGGTTGAGCGCCCAGTCCGGCAGGTGGACCGGCAGGGTCTTCGGCCGCGGCACCGGCGGCGGCGCGGCCGGCGCCTCGGCGGCGGTCGCCCAGCGGCCGGCGAAGAGGATGCCGCGCCCCAGCGCCCGCCCGCCGCTCAGGCAGTCGATCCAGCCCATGGTCATCGGCCAGGCGGGCGCCGCGCGCCCGAGGGCGGCGAGGAAGTCGTCGATGCCGTCCACCCGCTCGCTCTCGGTCCACAGCCAGGGGCTCGGCACGCGGTGCAGGGTGCAGCGCACCTCCAGGACGTGGCCCAGCAGGCCCATGCCGCCGAGCGTGCCGTCGAACAGGTCGGGCAGCTCGTCCGGCGAGCAGTCCACGATGTCGCCGCCGGCCAGCCGCAGGCGCAGGCCCTGGACGTGGGCGCCGAAGCACCCCGCGCGGTGATGGTTCTTGCCGTGCACGTCGCTCGCCACCATGCCGCCCAGGGTCACGAACTTGGTCCCCGGGGTGACCGGGGGGAACCAGCCGCGCGGCAGGAACACCCGGATGAGCTCGGCCAGGCTGAGGCCGGCCTCGGCGCGCAGCGCCCCGGTGGCCGGATCGAAGCCGAGGATACGGTCGGCGAGGCAGGTGCCGAGGACCCGGTCGCCCTCGCTCGCGGGCAGCGACGAGTCGCCGTAGGAACGGCCGAGGCCGCGCGACAGGACGGCGCCGGCGCTCGCCGCCGCCAGGTCCTCGGCCAGCACCTCGCGCCCCGGCGCGCTCATCCCGCCCCAACCGGAGAGCATCTCCCTCGCCGTCCCGACCGTCGCCGCCGCCGGCATGCCGCGAGCCTCGGCGCCCGCCACGCCGCTCACTCCGTGCAGCGGGCGATGAGCGCCCGCGCCGCCGCGGGATGGCGCCGGCATTCGAGCAGCGCGGTCAGCACGAGCGGCGCGACGATGGTGGCGTCGGACTCGATGACGAACATCGGCGTCTCCTCGGTGAGCTTGTCCCAGGTGATCTTCTCGTTCGGCGTCGCGCCCGAGTAGGAGCCATAGGAGGTCGTCGAGTCCGAGATCTGGCAGAAGTAGGCCCACGGCCGCGCCGGCTGCTCCAGGTCGTACTTGAGCGACGGCACCACGCAGATGGGGAAATCGCCGGCGATGCCGCCGCCGATCTGGAAGAAGCCGATGCCCTGGCCGGCCGACAGCTCGCGGTACTGATCGTAGAACGCCGCCATGTACTCGATGCCGGACTTGACGATGCCGGCGCTGCACTCGCCGAGCTTGACGTGCGAGGCGAAGATGTTGCCGAAGGTCGAGTCCTCGCAGCCGGGGACGACCAGCGGCAGGTTGGCCCGCGCCGCGGCCAGCAGCCAGCAGTCGTCGGCGCTCCCCTCGTGCAGCTCCGGCGGCAGGGTGGTGACGAGCTCGTAGAAGTACTCGTGCCAGAAGCGGCGCTCGCCGCGCTCGCTGGCCCGCTTCCACATCGGCACGATGTACTTCTCGACGGCGCGGAACGCCTCGTCCTCGGGGATGCTGGTGTCGGTGACGCGCCGCATTCGGTCGTTGAGGATCCGGGTATCGTCCTGCTTGCTGAGGTAGCGGTACTCCGGGAAGTCCTTATAGGAGGCGTGCGCCACCAGGCGGAAGAGCGACTCCTCCAGGTTGGCGCCGGTCACCGACAGGGCGTGGACGAGGCCCTCGCGGATGGCCGGCGCGAGGGTGATGCCGAGCTGCGCCGACGACATGGCGCCCGCCATCGCCCACAGCATCCTGCCGCCGCCCTCGATGTGCCGCCAGTAGGCGAGCAGCGCATCGCGCGTGGACCGGGCGTTGAAGTTCTTGTAGTTGCCGAGGATGAACTCGACAATCGGCAGCGTGGGCAGCGCCGGCTCGGTCATGGTCGGTTCGTCTCCAACCTCTCTGTTCTACGGGCCGCTGGAAGCGGCTGAGGATAGCATGCCGCCCCCCGGCCCGCTGGACGGAGGGTTGCTCCGAGCCGCCGCCCACCACACCTCTCTGACGCCGTCTGACGCCGCCAGCCGGCCGGGCGCGGCTGGCCGGCTGGCGCCGCGAGGTCGGCCCCTGGATCAGCCGCCGATGACGCCGATGACGTCAGGCGCCGAAAAGCGGCGGCTCGGTCTCCCCCAGCAGCCGCCGGGCGAGGTGGCGGCCGATCGCAAAACCCAGCGACATCCCGTGGCCGTTGAGGCCGGCGGCATAGAGCGCGCAGGGGACCCCCGGCACCTCGCCGATGAGCGGCAGGCCGTCGGCGGTCAGCGCCATGGTGCCGGCCCAGCGGCGCACCACCGGCAGGGCGGCGAAGCGCGGGAAGGCGTCGGCGCGGAAGCGGTCGAGGGCCCCCTGGACGGTCGCCGTCGGCACCTCCAGGTAGCCCACCTCCAGGTCGCGCGCCGCCCAGCGGCAGCCGCCGAGGAGGAACGTGCCGTCGCCGAGCTGACGCGCGTACTCGTAGCCGTCGTTCATGTACCAGACGCCGTGCAGGTCGCGCGGTGCCGGCGCGGTGGCCAGGATCTGGCCGCGCACCGGGTGGACGGCGCCGGCCAGGTGCGGCAGGAGGGCCGGGCAGTAAGCGTTGAGCGCGATCACCGCGCGCTCGGCGCGCACCACGCCGCCGGCCAG
>JASLEW010000509.1 GCA_030150965.1 Thermoanaerobaculia bacterium
GCGGCGCTGCTGCCGCTGGCCGCGCGGCCCGCCTGGGCCGGGACCGGCGGCGCCGACCTGCCGTGGAACCAGCCGCTCCAGGTGGTGGTGGACAACCTGACGGGGCCCACGGCGAAGACGATCTCGGCGCTGGCGTTCGTGCTCGGCGGCGCGATGTGGATGTTCACCAGCCACGAGGCCGGCGCCAAGCGGTTCGGCCAGGCGCTGTTCGGGGTGGCGATCGTGCTCGGCGCGGTCAACCTGGTCAACGCGCTCGGCTTCCAGGGGGCGCTCTTCTGAAGAGTTGCCCAGCGGCAAGGGCCGGCCGCGAGCGGTGAAGGTGGGCGAAGTGCCCCCTTCCCCCCCGGAGGGGTGGGAAGGGGGTTGGGGGGATAGGGGGGCGACCCGATCGACGCGGGTAAGTTGCGCGGCACGGCTGGGCTCCGGAAGGAGCTGGCGGCCGGATCGGGCAGGCGGGTCCGCCTCTCAAGGAAAAAGCTTTCGGTCACCGGCGCCCGCCGCACTCCGCGAGAAAGCGGCGGCGGACGGATGAGGAGGGGTCTTGCCCATGGAAGCCGAACGGACGCCGCTCCATCCCGCGCTGTGCCGGCCGGTGCTGTATGCCGGGGTGGCGCCGGAGGTGCTGTTCTTCGAGGTGGCGGCGGTGTTCCTGATGCTGTTCGAGGTCGGGCTGCACGTGGTGACGGCCGCCGTGTCGCTGGTGTACCTGACGGCGCTGCATCCGTTCGCCGCCTTCCTCTGCGCGCGCGATCCGCAGATCGCGCAGATCTACGTGCGCAGCCTGCGCGGCGCCGATCACTACGTGCCGGCGCCGCGGGTGCTGGCGCGGGTGCGCGCCGCCGAGCCGGCGCTGCCGGGGGGGCGCTGAGCGGATGAATGCCCTGGCTCCGCTGCTCGCCTTCGCCGCCGGCAGCTGCGCGCCGCATGTCGCGGGCCGGCTGCGCGAGCACCGGCGCGAGCCGGCGGGGCTGCCGGACCTGCTCGGCTGGCTGCACCTGGTGGCGCCCGGCACGATCCTGCAGAAGAGCGGGTCGTTCCTGACCGGCTGGCGCTACCGGGGGCCCGATCTCGCGGCGGCGACGCCGGGCGAGCTCGCGGCGCTCGCCGGCCAGCTCAACGACGCGCTGCTGCCCTACGGCGACGGCTGGATGTTCCACGTCGATTTCGTGCGGCGGCCGGCGTCGGGGTACGCGCCCGAGGGGGCGTTCCCCGACGTGGCGACGCGCTGGATCGACGACGAGCGGCGGGCGGCGTATGAGAGCGCCCGCGGGCATTTCGTCAGCGAATCGTTCCTGGTGGCGACGTATCTGCCGCCGCGGGAGGTGTACTCGCGGGCCGCGGCGCTGTTCGTGGTCGGACGGGGCGGGCGCGGGCGGGCGCGCTCGGCGTGGGCGGCGCTGCACGCGCGCTTCGAGGAGGAGGCGGCGCAGCTCGAACGGCGGCTCTCGGGGCATCTCAAGATCGCGCGGCTGGGGTCGCGCGAGCTGCTCACCCACCTGCACGGGTGCCTGACCGGACGGGACCATCCGGTCGCCGTGCCGCCGGACGGCACGTATCTCGACGCGCTGCTCGCCGACCGGCCGCTCGCCGCCGGCTGGGCGCCGCGGATGGGCGAGCTGCATCTGCGGCTGATCGCGGTGCAGGGTTTCCCGCACGCCTCGGCGCCGGGGATGCTCGATTTCCTGGGGACGCTGGGCTTTCCATTCCGCGCCTCGCACCGGATCGTGGCGCTGTCGCAGGCGACGGCGGCGCGGCAGATCGCGCGGCTGCGGCTGTCGTGGTTCAAGCGGCGGCGCGGCGCGTCCTCCTGGCTGCGCGAGCTGACCGCCGCCGGGCAGGCGCCGGCGGGCGGGGCGCGGGAGCGCGACGACGAGCTGTTCCTCGACCAGGACGCGGCGGGGATGGCGCGCGACGCGGCGGCGGCGGCGGCGGAGAACGCCTCGGGGCGGGTGCGCTTCTGCCTCTACACGCCGGTGGTGCTGGTGGCCGACGCCGATCCGGCGCGCGCCGACCAGCAGGCGGCGGAGGTCGAAAAGGCGCTCAACGACCGCGGTTTCACCGCGCGGCGCGAGGACATCAACGCGCTCGAGGCGTTCTGCGGCACGCTGCCGGGCAACGGGTTCGCCAATCTGCGCCGGCCGCTGGTGTCGACGCGCAACCTGGCGGACCTGCTGCCGGTGACCGCGGTGTGGCCGGGGCTGCCGGAGAACCCGTCGCCGCTCTTCCCGCGGCACAGCCCGGCGCTGCTGTGGGCGGCGACGACCGGGGCGACGCCGTTCTGGCTCAACCTGCACGACGACGACGTGGGGCACACGCTGGTCGTCGGCGGCACCGGCGCCGGCAAGAGCACGCTGCTGAACCTGCTGATCGCCCAGTTCCTGCGCTACCCGCGGGCGCAGGTGTTCAGCTTCGACATCGGCTACTCCGGGTGGCTGCTGGCGCACGCCGCCGGGGCGCGGCATTACGACCTCGCGGTCGAGCCGGTGCGCCTCCAGCCGCTGGCCGAGATCGACCGGCCGGGCGAGCGGATGTGGGCGCTCGAATGGCTGGAGATGGTGCTCGGCGTCAACGGCGTGGCGGTGACGCCGGGCGGGCGGCAGGTGCTGGAGGCGGCGCTCGTGCTGCTCGCCTCGGAGGCGCCGGCGCACCGGCGGCTGGCGGATCTCCTGCCGCAGCTGCAGGACCGCGAGATGGCGGCGGCGCTGGCGCCGTACGCGGGCGGGGCGCTCGGGCAGCTGCTCGACGCCGGGGAGGACGAGGTCGGGCGGGGGTGGCGGCCGGCGGGCGGCGGGGCCGGGGCCGGGGCCGGCGCTTCCTATCACGTTTTCGAGCTGAAGCGGCTGGCCGACATGGAGGACCGGGCGCTGCTGCCGGTGCTGCTGTACCTCTTCCACCGCGTCGAGCAGCGGCTGGAGGAGGGGCGGCCGTCGCTGCTGGTGATCGAGGAGGCGTGGCTGCCGCTGATGAAGAGCGCGTTCGCCGCGCGCATCAAGCAGTGGCTGCTGACGCTGCGCAAGCAGAACGCGGCGGTGGTGCTGGCGACGCAGAGCCTGGCGCAGCTCGCCGACAGCCCGCACCGCGCGGTGATCCTGGAGAGCTGCCCGACGCGGATCCTGCTGCCCAACCCCGAGGCGGCGGCGCCGGCGCACGCCGTGCTGTACCGCGACCTCGGGCTCAACGAGGCCGAGATCCAGCTGCTGGCGCGGGCGCGGCGCAAGCGGGACTACTACTTCAAGAGCCCGCGCGGCTCGCGGCTGTTCGAGCTGGGGCTGGGGCCGGTGGCGCTGGCTTTCCTCGGCACGCCCGAGGGGATGACG
>JASLEW010000771.1 GCA_030150965.1 Thermoanaerobaculia bacterium
GCCGCGCGGCGGGGACCTGCCCCTCTCCTTCGCCCAGGAGCGCCTCTGGTTCCTCGACCGGATCGAGCCGGGCGAGCCCGCCTTCAACATGCCGGGCGCGGTCGGGCTCGCCGGCCGCCTGGACGTGGCCGCCCTCGCCGCCGCCCTGCAGGGGCTCGCCGGCCGCCACGAGGTGCTGCGCACGGTCTTCCGGGCGGTGGACGGCGTCCCCCGCCAGCACATCCTGCCGGCGCGGCGGAGCGGGCTGCCGCTCGTCGATCTCGCGGCGCTGCCGGCGGCCGGGCGCCGCGCCGAGGCGGAGCGGCTCGCCGCCGCGCACGCGCGCCACCGCTTCGACCTGGAGCGCGGCCCGCTGCTCGACGCGCGGCTCCTGCGGCTGGAGGCCGAGCGCCATCAGCTCTCGGTGGTGGTGCACCACGTGGTCTGCGACGGCTGGTCGCTCCAGCTCCTGGTGCGCGAGGTCGGCGCCCTCTATGGCGCCTTCGCCTCCCGAGCCGGCGGACCCGCCGGGCCGGCCGAATCTGCCGGTCCCGGTGGAGCCGCCGGGCCTGCCGGAGCCGCCGGACTTGGCGGGCCTGCAGGGCCTGCCGAGCCCGCCAGGCCTGCCGGAACCGCCGGGCGCCCGTCGCCGCTTCCCGAGCTGCCGGTGCAGTACGCCGACTTCGCCCTCTGGCAGCGCGAGCTGGTGGCCGCGAGGCGGGACACGGAGCTCGCCTGGTGGCTCGACCTCCTGGCCGGCGAGCTGCCGCCGCTCGACCTGCCCACCGACCGGCCGCGGCCGCCGGTCCAGACCTACCGCGGCGGCCAGGCGGCGCGCACCCTGCCGCCGGAGCTCTCGGCGCGGCTGGTCCGCTTCGGCCGCGCCCACGGCGCCACGCCGTTCATGACGCTCACCGCCGCCATCCAGGCCCTGCTCCATCGCCACAGCGGCCAGGACGACATCCTGGTGGGCGCGCCGGTGGCCGGCCGCCGCGCGGTCGAGACCGAGGCGCTGATCGGCTGCTTCCTCAACACGCTCGTGCTGCGCGCCGGCTTCGCCGGCCGCCCCGGCTTCCGCGGGCTGGTCGAGCAGGTGCGGGAGGTCACCCTGGGCGCCTACTCGCACCAGGACGTGCCGTTCGAGGCGGTGCTCGCCGCCCTCCCCGTCGAGCGCGACCTGGCGCGGACGCCGCTCTTCCAGGTGATGGTCAACCTGATCAACGTCCCGGCCGCGGCGATGCGCCTTCCGGGGCTGGAGCTGGAGGTGGCCGAGGCGGCGCCGGCGGCGCCGCTCTCCAAGCTCGACATGACGTTCTACCTGAGCGAGGAGGAGGGCGGCATCGCCGCCGACTTGGTCTACAACGCCGACCTGTTCGACGCCGCGCGGATGGAGGACCTGCTCGACCAGCTCGCGCTCTTCCTGGAGCAGGCGCTGGAGCGGCCGGAGGAGCCGGTCGGGCGGCACGCGCTGGTGACCGCCGCGGCGCGCGCGGTGCTGCCCGATCCGGCGGCGGCGCTCTCGGCCGCCTGGGAGGGGGCGGTCCACGAGGTCTTCGCCCGCCACGCCCGCCGGGCTCCCGGGGCGCTCGCGGTGGCCGATCCGGCGGAGTCCTGGACCTACGGCGAGCTCGACGAGCGGGCGGACCGGCTCGCCGCCCGCCTCCAGGCGGGGGGCGTGCGGCCCGGCGACGTGGTGGCCCTCTGGGCGCACCGCAGCGCGCCGCTCGTCTGGGGCGTGCTGGGCGCGCTCCGGGCCGGGGGCGCCTTCCTCCTCCTCGATCCGCGCCACCCGGCGCCGCGCCAGGCCCAGATGCTGGAGATCGCCCGGCCGGCCGCCTGGCTGCGGGTCGCGGCGGCCGGCGCCGTGCCGCCGGAGATCGAGCGCGCGCTCGATGCGCTGGGCTGCGCCTGCCGCCTGACGCTGCCGGCCCGCGCCGGCGGCGGTGGGGGGGCCGGCGCCACCGCCGAGGGTGCAGAGGGCGCTGAGATCGGCGGAGCTGGCGATGGCGCCCAATGCGGCGCCCGGGGCGTCGAGGGAGTCGATCGTGCCGATGGCGCTGATATCAGCGAAGCTGGCGATGGCGCCCGATTCGGCGCCGGGGGCGGCAATGGCGCCGGCAGCATCGCGCTCGCGGCGGACGGCGCCGGCGGCGATGTCGCGGTTGCCGCCTTCGCTGCGGACGTGCCCGCGGCGCCGCGGCCGGTGGCGATCGGGCCGGACGACGTCGCCTACGTGGCGTTCACCTCCGGCTCGACCGGCGTGCCCAAGGGCGTGCTCGGCCGCCACGGGTCGCTGTCGCACTTCATCCCCTGGCTGAGCCGGCGCTTCGCGCTCGCCGCGTCCGACCGCTTCAGCGTGCTGTCGGGCCTGGCGCACGACCCGCTGCACCGTGACCTCTTCACCCCGCTGCAGCTCGGGGCCGCGGCGGTGATCCCCGATCCCGCGACGATGGACGAGCCCGGCCGGCTCGCCGCCTGGATGCGCGAGACGGGGGTGACGGTGACGCATCTCACCCCCGCCCTGGGGCAGGTGCTGACCGCCGAGGCGCCGGCGGCGGAGCGCATCGAGGTGCCGTCGCTGCGCTACGCCTTCCTGGTCGGCGACGTGCTCACCCGGCGCGACGTGGCGCGGCTGCGCCGCCTGGCGCCGGCGGTCACCTGCGTGAACTACTACGGCTCGACCGAGACGCAGCGCGCCGTCGGCCACCACGTGGCCGGCGACGGCGAGCCGCGGGAGGTGCTGCCGCTCGGCCGCGGCATCCCGGACGTGCAGCTGCTGGTGCTCAACCCGGCCGGCGCGCTCGCCGGCATCGGCGAGCTGGGCGAGATCTCGCTGCGCAGCCCGCACATCGCCCTGGGCTACCTCGGCGATCCGCGGCTCACCGCGGAGCGCTTCGCCGCCGACCTCTACCGCACCGGCGACCTGGGCCGCTACCTGCCGGACGGCGAGGCGGTGTTCGCCGGGCGCGCCGACACCCAGGTCAAGATCCGCGGCTTCCGCATCGAGCTGGGCGAGATCGAATCGGTGCTGGGCGGCCTGCCGGGGGTCCGCGAGGCGGTCGTCGTCGCCCGCCAGGACCAGGAGGAGGAGCGCTTCCTCGCCGCCTACGTGGTGGCCGATCCGGCGGTGCCGGCGGCTCCGCCGCACCCGGCGGACCCGGCGCTGCCGGCGGACCCGGTGCACCCGCCGAGCATCGCCGGGCCGGCGGTCGCCGAGCTGCGCTCGCTGCTGCGCCAGAGGCTGCCGGATCACATGGTGCCGGCCACCTTCACCCTGCTCGACGAGCTGCCGCTGACCCCCAACCGCAAGGTGGACCGCCGGGCGCTGCCGGCGCCGCGGCGGCCGGAGGGCGATGCGGCCTACGTGGCGCCGAGCACGCCGGCCGAGGAGCTGCTGGCCGGCATCTGGGCCGAGCTGCTCGGCCGCGAGCGGGTTGGCGCCACCGACCACTTCTTCGAGCTGGGCGGGCACTCGCTGCTCGCCACCCGGGTGATGTCGCGGCTGCGCCAGGCGTTCGGCGTCGAGGTCCCGCTGCGCGAGCTGTTCACCGCGCCGCGGCTGGGCGACCTGGCCGCGCGGGTCGAGGCGCTGCGCCGCGCCGGCACCGCTGCCGCCGCCCCGCCGCTCGTGCCGCTGCCGGGCGAGGGCCCGAAGCCGCTGTCGTTCGCCCAGCAGCGGCTCTGGTTCATCGATCAGCTGGAGCCGGGCAGCCCGCTCTACAACATGCCGGTCGCCCTGCGCCTCCGGGGGCCGCTCGACGCGGCGGCGCTGGCGCTCTGCCTGGGCGAGGTGGTGCGCCGCCACCAGGCGCTGCGCACGGTCTTCGCCGCGCCGGCGGGCGCGCCGGTGCAGATGGTGCGGCCGGCGGCGCCGTTCCTGCTGCCGGTGGTGGACCTGTCGGGACTGCCGGACCACGGACCCCGGCAGGAGCTGGCGCTGGCCCTGGCCGCGGCGGAGGCCCGCCGCCCGTTCGACCTGGCGCGCGATCCGCTGCTGCGCTGCCTGCTGCTGCGTCTGGCGGCGGAGGACCATGTCGCCGCGCTGACCATGCACCACATCGCGAGCGACGGCTGGTCGCGCGGCATCCTGGTGCGCGAGGTCGCGGCCCTCTACGCGGCGCGGACGCTGCGGGCGCCGCGGGCGCTGCCGGTCCTCCCGGAGCTGCCGGTGCAGTACGCGGACTTCGCGGCATGGCAGCGCTCCTGGATGCAGGGCGCGGTGCTGGAGGGGGAGATCGCCTTCTGGCGGCGGCAGCTCGCCGGCCTGCCGCCGGTCCTGGAGCTGCCCACCGACCGGCCGCGCGGCGCGGTGCAGAGCTTCCGCGGCGCCTCACGGTCGGCGCCGCTGCCGGCCGGGCTCGCCCGGCAGCTCGCGGCGCTCGCCCGGCGGCAGGGGGCGACCCTGTTCATGGTGCTCCTGGCCGGCCTCCAGGCCCTCCTGGCGCGCCTCAGCGGCCAGCACGATCTGGCGGTGGGCTCGCCGGTCGCGGGGCGCAACCGGATGGAGGTCGAGGGGCTGATCGGGTTCTTCGTCAACACCCTGGTGCTGCGCGGCGATCTCAGCGGTGCCGGCGGGGCCGGCGGCGCGCCGGCGTTCGCGGAGCTGCTCGGCCGGGTGCGGGAGACGGCGCTCGCCGCCTACGTGCACCAGGACCTGCCGTTCGAGAGACTGGTCGAGGAGCTGGCGCCGGAGCGGAGCCTGGCGCACACGCCGCTGTTCCAGGTGATGTTCGCGCTGCAGAACTTCCCCTATGAACGGATCGACCTGGCGGGCCTCACGGTCGCCCCCGCCGGGGTCGAGACCCCGCGCGCCCGGTTCGAGCTGGAGGTGACCTTCACCCAGGCCGGGGAGGAGCTCGGCGCGCAGCTCAACTTCGCCGCCGATCTCTTCGATCCCGCCACCATCCTCCGCCTGGCCGGCCACCTGGCGGCGCTCCTCGCGGCGGGCGCGGCCGATCCCGGCGCCCGCCTCGGCGACCTGCCGCTGCTGTCCGCCGGCGAGCGCCACCAGCTCAGGAGCGAGTGGAACGACACCGCCGTGCCGGCGGCGCCCGGCCCGCCCGGCGCCACCAGCGCGACCGGAGCGACCGGGGCGCCCACCACGATCGCCACGACCGCCGCGACAGGGGTGACCGCCGCGCCCGGAGTGATCGCCGCGCCCCGAGTCAACGCCGCGCCCCGAGTCAACGCCGCGACCGGGGTTATCGCCGCGCCCGAGGTCATCGCCGCCACAGGGGTCAGCGCCGCGACAGGGGTGATCGCCGCGACCGGGGCGGTTGGCGTGATCGAGCGCTTCGCGGCGCAGGCGCGCCGCACGCCGGAGGCCCTGGCCGTGGCGCTGGCCGGGGACGAGGGGAGGGGCCTCACCTACCGCGTCCTCGACCGGCGGTCGGACCGCCTGGCCCGGCGGCTCCGCGCGCTGGGGGCCGGGCCTGGCACGGCAGTGGGGCTGTGCGTCGAGCGCACGCCGGACCTGGTGGTGGCGGTGCTGGCCATCCTCAAGGCCGGCGCCGCCTGGCTCTCGCTGGACCCGGCGCATCCGCCGGCGCGCCTGGCCTTCTTGGTGGAGGACGCGGCGGTGCCGCTGGTGCTCACCCGGCGGCACCTGCTCCCCGTCCTGCCGTCCCTCCCGGTCCTTCCGGTCATGCCGCCGGCGGCGGCGCTCCCGACGCCGCCGGCGCTTCCAACACCGCCGGCACTCTCAACACCGCCGGCGCCCCCGATACGGCCGGCGCTCTCAAGGCTGCCGGCACTCCCGACGCTGCCGGCGCTCTCGACACCGCCGTCGCTGTCGATGCCGCCGGCACTCTCGACACCGCCAGCGCTCTCAACACTTGGGGCGCTCTCGACACCGCCGGCGCTCCCGACTCTGCCGGCCCTCCCGACACCGCCCTCCCTGCCGGCGCTCGCGCCTCTTGCCGCAACCCCTCCTGGCCTTAAGGCGGCTCTGCACCCTCTGGACCCTCCTTACCTTCCGGACACCGCGAGGGCCCTGCTCCTGGAAGAGCTGGAAGCGCCGGTAGGGCCGGAGGACGGCGCGGTCATCGCCGGCGAGGACGGCGCCGCCCCGGAAGGCCAGGACGGCGGGGCGCCGCTCGCTCTCCCCGCTGCCGACAGCCTCGCCTACCTGATCTACACCTCGGGCACGACCGGCCGGCCCAAGGCGGTGCTGGTCGAGCACGGCATGCTCGCCTCCACCCTCGCCGCCACCCGCGACCTGTTCGGCTTCGCGGCGGACGACCGCATGCCGTGCCTGGCGCAACCGAGCTTCGACATCTTCCTCTTCGAGCTGCTGTCGCCGCTCCTCGCCGGCGGCGCCGCCGTGCTCTTCCCGCTGCGCCCGGCGCTGGAGGTGGAGGGGCTGATCGACCGCCTGGGAGAGATGACCTGCCTGCACGCCGTGCCGGCGCTGATGCGGCAGGTGGTCGACGGCCTGCGCCGCCGCGGGCCGGCGGCGCCGGACGTGCGGCGGCTGCGCGCCGTCTTCGTCGGCGGCGACGCCGTGCCGGCCGAGTTGCTGGAGGACATGCGCCAGGCGTTCCCGGCGGCGCGGATCTGGGTGCTCTACGGGCCGACCGAGGCGACCATCCTGTGCGCGGCCCACCCGGTGCCGCCGCCGCCCGAGCCGGCCCGGCCGCTGCTCGGCCGGCCGCTCGCCGGCGCCGTGCTCGACGTCCGCGGCGAGGACGGCGGCCTGCTGCCGATCGGCGCCGCGGGCGAGCTGTGGATCGGCGGCCGGGGGGTCACCCGCGGCTATCTCGGCCGCGACGAGCTGACCGCGGAGCGCTACGTCCGCGTCGGCGGCGAGCGGTTCTACCGCAGCGGCGACCGGGCGCGGCGCCTCCCCGGCGGCGCCCTGGAGTTCCTCGGCCGCCTCGATCACCAGGTCAAGGTGCGCGGCTTCCGCATCGAGCTGGGCGAGGTGGAGAGCTGCCTCGGCCGCCACCCGGAGGTGCGCGAGGCCGTTGCCGAGGTGCGCGACGACGAAGCCGGCAGGCGCCTGGTGGCCTACGTGGTGCGGCGCCCGGACGGGGAGGCGGACGCCGCCGGCGCGGAGCACGTCGCCGCCTGGCGGACCCTCTACGACGAGACCTACGGCCGGACCGCGGAGGCCGGCGGCGCCGCCCTCGACCTCGTCGGCTGGAACAGCACCTACACCGGCGAGCCCATCCCGGCCGGGGAGATGCGCGAGTGGGTGGAGCGGACGGTCGAGCGGGTGCGGGCCCTCGGCGGGCGCCGCCTCCTGGAGATCGGCTGCGGCACCGGCCTGCTGCTGTTCCGCCTGGCGCCGGACGCCGAGGCTTACCGCGGCACCGACCTCTCCCCGGTGGCGCTCGCGGGCATCCGCCGCGAGATCGAGCGGCTGGGCGGCCTGCCCGGCGTCGCGCTCGCCTGCCGCCCGGCCGACGACTGGAGCGCCGTGGCCGCGGGCGAGTTCGACACGGTGGTGCTCAACTCCGTGGCGCAGTACTTTCCGGGAGCCGCCTACCTCGCCCGGGTGCTGGAGGGTGCGGTGGCCGCCGTCGCCCCCGGCGGCCGCATCTTCCTCGGCGATCTGCGCAGCCTGCCGCTGCTCGAATCGCTCCACGCCTCGGTCGAGCTGCACCGCTCGCCGGCCGGGCTGCCGGCCGCGGAGCTCAGGCGGCGCATCCTGCGGCGCCTGGCCACCGAGGAGGAGCTGCTGCTCGATCCCGGGTTCTTCCTCGCCCTGGCGCGGCGCCTGCCGGCGATCCGCCAGGTCGAGATCCTGGTCAAGCGCGGGCGCCACCACAACGAGCTGAGCCGCTTCCGCTACGACGCGGTGCTGCACGTCGGCCCGCCGGCGCGGCGGTGCGATGCTGCGGCGACCGCGGCGACCGCGGCGCCCGCGCCGACCGCGGTGGCGGCGGAGGCCGCGAGGAGCGCAGGGGCCGCGGCAGGCGCGAGGTTCCCGGAAAGCCCGGCGAGCGCGGAGGCCGCGAGCGCCGGGGAGACGACGCACGCCGCCGCGACCGCGAATGCCAGGGAGGCCACGCGAGCCGCGGCTGACGTCGGCCCTGCTCTCGGCTGGCTCGATTGGCAGGAGCAGAGGCTGTCGCTGGCGTCGCTGACCGGCCGGCTGCGGGCGGAGCGGCCGGAGACGCTGGCGCTGACGGCGATCCCCAACCGGCGGCTCGCCGCCGAAGCCGCGGCGGTGGCGCTGCTGGCGGGGCTGGACCAGGAGGCGCGGACGGTCGCCGAGCTGCGGCAGGAGATCGCGGAGCGGGCGGCTGCTGCGGTCGCCGTCGATCCCGAGGAGCTGGCGGAGATGGCCGAGGCGCTCGGCTATGCGGCCGGCCTGACCTGGGACCCGCGCGACCCCCACCGTTTCGCCGCGGTGCTGCGCCGCGGTGGGAGCGGCGCGGGGCCCGTGCCCTCGCCGCCGGGGTGGCGCGCGGACCTGCCCGAGCACGCCCATGCCAACGATCCGCTGCGCCAGAAGGCGGCGCGGCGCCTGGTGCCGGAGCTGCGCCGCTTCCTCCAGGGCGAGCTGCCGGAGCACATGGTGCCGGCAGCCTTTGCGCTCCTCGACCGGCTGCCGCTCACCGCGCACGGCAAGGTGGACCGCGCCGCGCTCCCCGCGCCGGAGGCGCTGCGCCCCGAGGCGGCGGGAGACTTCGTGGCGCCGCGCACCGCGACCGAGAAGGCCCTGGCGGAGATCTGGGGCGACCTCCTGGGCCTCGACCGGGAGGCCGGGGCGACCGACCACTTCTTCGACCTGGGGGGCCACTCCCTGCTCGCCACCCAGGTGATGTCGCGCCTGCGCACCATCCTGGGGGTCGAGCTGCCGGTGCGCGCGCTGTTCGAGGCGCCGCGGCTGGCGGACCTCGCCGCCAGGGTCGAGGAGGCGCGCCGGAGCGGGGCGGCGGCGGCCGGGCCGCCGCTCGTGCCGGTGCCGCGGGAGCAGCCGCTGCCCCTCTCCTTCGCGCAGCAGCGCCTGTGGTTCCTCGATCGGCTCGATCCGGGGAGCCCGCTCTACAACATCCCGGTGCGGCTGCGCATCGAGGGGCCGCTCGACGCGGCGCTCCTGACGCGCTGCCTGGGCGAGGTGGTGCGGCGCCACGAGGCGCTGCGCACGGTCTTCGCCGTCGCCGAGAGCTCGCCGGTGCAGGCGATCCTGCCCGCCGCGCCGTTCGCCCTGCCGGTGGTGGACCTGTCGGGGCTGCCCGGCGGGGCCGGCCGCTCCGGGCGCCGCGCCCGGGTGGCCGCGGAGCTGGCCGGCGAGGAGGCGCGCCGCCCGTTCGACCTCGCGCGCGGCCCGCTGCTGCGCGGCGTGCTGCTGCGGCTGGCCCCGGGCGACCATGCCGCCGCGCTGACGGTGCACCACATCGCGAGCGACGGCTGGTCGATGGGCATCCTGGTGCGCGAGGTGGCGGCGCTCTACGCCGCGTTCGGCGAGGGGCGGCCCTCCCCGCTGCCCGAGCTGGCGGTGCAATACGCCGACTTCGCGGTCTGGCAGCGCCGGCGGCTCCAGGGGGAGACGCTCGCCGCCCAGCTCGGCTGGTGGCGCGAGCGCCTCGCCGACGCGCCGCCGTTCCTGGCGCTCCCCGCCGACCGGCCGCGCCCGGCGGTGCAGCGCTTCCGCGGCCGGGCGCAGCTGCAGCAGCTGCCGTTCGACGGCGCCGCGGCGCTGGCCCGGGACAGCGCCGCCACGCCGTTCATGATCCTGCTCGCCGCCTACGCGGCGCTGCTCGCGCGGTGGAGCGGCCAGCT
Organism: Thermoanaerobaculia bacterium; assembly: GCA_030150965.1. Taxonomy (GTDB): domain Bacteria; phylum Acidobacteriota; class Thermoanaerobaculia; order Multivoradales; family UBA5704; genus JASLEW01. Next base: position 9,712 of record JASLEW010000771.1, read on the forward strand.
CGACCTGGTGGTCGGCTCGCCGATCGCCGGCCGCACCCGCGCCGAGACCGAGCCGCTGATCGGCCTGTTCCTCAACACCCTGGCGCTGCGCGCCGATCTCACCGGCGACCCCTCCGTCCGGGAGCTGGTGCGGCGGATCAGGGAGGTCACCCTCGGCGCCTACGCCTGCCAGGAGCTGCCCTTCGAGCGCCTGGTCGACGAGCTGTCGCCGGAGCGCGACCTCAGCCACGGCGCGATCTTCCAGGTCTTCTTCGTCCTCCAGAACGCGCCCATGACGCCGCTCGCGCTGCCCGGCCTGCGCCTGCGGGCGGAGGAGTCCGTCACCGCCAGCGCCAAGTTCGACCTGGTGCTCAACGCCACCACCGACGAGGGCGGGCTCGCCTGCCGCTGGACCTACAACAGCGACCTCTTCGATGCCGCCCGCATCGCCCGCCTGCGCGGCCACTTCGCGAGCCTGCTCGCGGCGGCGCTCGCCGACCCCGGCAGGAGGCTCTCCGAGCTGCCGCTGCTCGGCGCGGCCGAGCGCCACCAGACCCTCTGCGAGTGGAACGACACACCGGCCGGGCCGCCCGCGGCCGCCCGCTTCCAGGAGCTGTTCGCCGCCCAGGCGGCGAGGACGCCCGAGGCGGTGGCGGCGCTCTGCGGCGACCGGCGCCTGACCTACGGCGAGCTGCTCCGCCGCGCCCGCCGCGGGGCGGCGGCGCTGGCGCGCCGCGGCG
>JASLEW010000788.1 GCA_030150965.1 Thermoanaerobaculia bacterium
GTTCGGCCTGACGGCCGAGGACCGGGTGCTGCAGAAGACGCCGATCTCCTTCGACGTCTCGGTCTGGGAGCTCTTCTGGCCGCTCCTCGCCGGGGCGCGGCTGGTCCTCGCCCGACCGGGGGGCCACCAGGACCCTGCCTATCTCGCCCGCCTCATCGCCCAGGAGCGGATCACCACGGTCCACTTCGTGCCGTCGATGCTGCAGGCCTTCGTCGCCGCGCCGGGCGTCGAGGCCTGCACCGCGCTGCGCCGCGTCATCGCGAGCGGCGAGGCGCTGCCGCGGGAGCTGGCGCGCCGCCTCGCCGAGCGCAACCCGGCGCCGCTGTGGAACCTCTACGGCCCCACCGAGGCGGCGGTCGACGTCACCTTCCAAGACTGCCGCGAGCTGCCGGACGGCGGCTCAGGGGGGAGCGTGCCCATCGGGCGGCCGATCGCGGGCGTCGAGATCCGGCTGCTCGACCCGTCGCTCCGGCCGGTCCCCGTCGGCAGCGCGGGCGAGCTGGCGATCGGCGGCCTGGCGCCGGGGCGCGGCTACTGGCGGCGGCCGGCCCTGACGGCGGAGCGCGTCGTGCCCGATCCGCTCGCGGCGCTCCCCGGCGCGCGCCTCTACCGCACCGGCGACCTCGCCCGCTTCCTGGCCGGGGGCAGCCTCGACTACCTGGGCCGCCTCGACCATCAGGTCAAGGTCCGCGGCGTCCGCATCGAGCTGGGGGAGGTCGAGGCGGTGCTCGCCTCCCATCCCGCGGTCGCCGAGGCCGTGGTGCTGCTCCGCCCCGAGCTTCCCGGCGGCGGCGGCCTCGTCGCCTACCTGACCCGCCGCGACGGGCGCCCGGACCCGCCCGATGCCGACGATGCAGACGATGCAGAAGATGCCGAGCTCAGGGACGGGCTCCGCGCCTTCCTCGCCGCGCGGCTGCCGGAGCCGATGATCCCCAACGTCTTCGTGCCCCTCGCTGCGATGCCCCTCACGCCGACCGGCAAGCTCGACCGCCGGGCGCTCCTGGCGAGCGAGGCCGGTCTTCCCGGCCGGGCCGAAGGCGCTCGCCGCGTGGCGCCGCGCAACCCCATCGAGGCACTCCTCGCGGGCATCTGGGCCGAGGTGCTGGGGAGCGGGCGGCAGGGGCGCGAGATCTCGGTGCACGACAACTTCTTCGAGCTCGGCGGCAACTCGATCCTCTCCATCCAGATCGTCGCCCGCGCCGCGCGGGCCGGCTGCCGCATCACGCCGCGCCAGCTCTTCGAGCAGCAGACCGTGGCCAGGCTCGCCGCGGTCGCCGGGACCGCCGCCGAGGTCCTGGCGAGCCAGGGACCAGTCGCGGGACCGCTGCCGCTCACCCCCATCCAACGCTGGTTCTTCAGCCAGGACCTCGCCGATCCGCACCACTTCAATCAGGCGGTGCTCCTCGCCGTGCGGGAGGTGGGGCCGCGGGTGGCCGAGAGTGCCCTGGGCGCGCTCGTCCGCCACCACGACGCGCTCCGGCTGCGCGTCTCGCCGGCGGCCGAGAGCGGCGGCCTGCCGCGGGCGGAGAACGCCCCGCCGGAGCCCGGCTTCTTCCTGCCGCGGGTGGACCTCACGGCCCTGGCGCCCGCCGACGCCGAGCGCGCCCTGGGCGCCTCGGCCGACGCCGCGCAAGCCAGCCTCGACCTGGCGCGCGGACCGCTGCTGCGGTCCGTCTGGTACCAGCTCGCCGGAGAGGCTCGGCTCCTCCTCGTCATCCATCATCTGTCGATCGACGGCGTCTCGTGGCGCATCCTGCTCGAGGACCTGGAGACGGCCTGCCGGCAGGTCGGCGCGGGAGGGCCCGCCGCCCTTCGCCTGCCGGCGAAGACCACCTCGTTCAAGGAGTGGGCCGAGCGGCTCGACGCCCACGCCCGCAGCCTCTCGCCGGAGGCGGTCGAGCGCGAGCTCGGATACTGGTCGGGGCTCGCCGGGCTGCCCTTCGACCGGCTGCCGTTCGAGCCGGCCGAGCCGCCCGAGCCGGCCGAGCGGATGGACCCGTTCGCTTCCCTCGCTCCCACCGCGCCGCTCGCCCCCGCCGCCGCCACCGGCCTCCTCGCCTCGTCGCGGACGGTGACGGTCGAGCTCGACGAGGCGGAGACCCGCGCCCTGCTGACCGAGCTGCCGTCGGCCTACGGCACGCAGGTCAACGACGCGCTCCTCGCGGCGCTCGCGGCGACCCTCTCCCGGCCGGGCGGTGTGCTGTGGATCGACCTCGAAGGCCACGGCCGGGAGGAGGTCGTCCCCGGGGTCGACCTGTCGCGCACCGTGGGCTGGTTCACCACCCTCTTCCCGGTGGCCCTGGCGGTCGGGAGCACGGCGCCGGGCGCCCTCCTTCAGTCGGTCAGGGAGCAGCTCCGCGCCATCCCCGACCGCGGCTTCGGCTACGGCGTGCTGCGCTACCTGCGCGGCGGCGCGGCGGCGGCGCTCCTCGCCGCGCTGCCCGCCCCGAGGGTGAGCTTCAACTATCTCGGCGAGATCGACGGCAGCTTCACGGGCGGCCTGTTCGCCCCCGCCGCCGAGCCGAGCGGCGCCGCGCAGAGCCCGCGCCAGCGGCGCCCGCACGCCCTCGCGGTCTCCCTGCTCGTCGTCTCGGGACGCCTGCGGGCCGACTGGGGCTACAGCGCCGACCTCTGCGACCGCGGGACGATCGAGCGCCTCGCCGCCGCCTATGCCGCGAGCCTGCGGGAGATCATCGCCCACTGCCGCGCCGCCGGGACCGCCTATGCGCCGGGCGACTTCACCTACGCCGATCTCGCGGCCGACGACCTCGCGAACCTGCTCGCCGAGCTGGAAGAGGCCTGAGCGGCCGTCAGACGGAGAGCGGCAGCGCGCCCTCGACCCGCGTGCGCTCCAGGCGCGGCGCGGCGCCGTCGCCCCAGCGCCGGGCGCGGTGGGTGACGCGGTAGGCGAGCGGGCCGCCGTCGGGCCGGTCGCTCCGCTCGAGCGGGCGGACGACGCAGACGAACTCGACCTCAAGGTCGTCGGCGCCGGCGCGGACGACGGCGTAGCCGTGGCCGCCGACGTCGGTGAAGGAGAGGTGCGGCGCGACCTCGGGGTTGCTCGCCTGGAGGGCGCGCTCGCGGTCGTGGGTGCGCTGCAGCTCCAGGCTGGCGCGGACGCCGTGGAGGACCGTCCAGTTGAGCGCCGGCTCGACGGGCGCCTGGGCCGGCGGCCCCGGCGGCCCCGGCGGTTGGTAGAGATAGAGCGCCCGCAGCGGATGCTCCCTGGGGATCTTGTGCGACGCCGCCTCGAAGATGCCGGGGGCCGAGATCGAGCCGACGATGAACTCGACGCCAACCGGCGCCGTGGGCGCCATGGGCGACGGCGGCAGCGCCGCCGAGAGCAGGCCGGCGGCGAAGGCGTGGCGGTCGCCGGCGAGCGTCACGAAGCCGGCGAGGTTCTCGCGCCGCACGATCTCCAGGATCTCGCTCCGCTCGGTGCGATAGCTCGCCCAGTCGCCGGTGCCCATGAGGCCGTAGCCGGCGAACGGCCACCTCGCCCGCAGCTCCGGCGGCAGGTTCTGCAGATCGGCCCGCCAGTCGAGCATGGCGACGGAGTTGCCCCACAGCCGCCAGCGCGCCGTCGAGGCGCGGAGGCGCGCGAGGAACCAGGCCTTCTGCGCCGCGCCGAGCATCGACTGCGGCGGCGCCGTGCGCCGCGGGTTCGCCACCTCGGCGCCGCCCTTGGGGATCGTCGCCGGCGGCCGGCCGCCGGCGAAGCTCCGCCCGGCGTCCAGGACCTCGGCGATCTCCAGCGAGCCGAAGTAGGGGACGCCCGGCGGATCGAAGGCGGCGACCTCGGGACGGTCGACCATCGGCTCGGAGCGGAACGAGCGGTTGTCGGTGAGGATGAGCTCGACGTTGGCGCCGAAGCGGAAAGCGCGGAAGAGCTTCAGGCTCGAGATGGCGGCGAGGTTGCCGGCCTCGAGGCCCAGGCCCTGATCGTCGAAGCGGTCGATCGGCGCGTCGCGGACGGCGGGGGGGACGAAGCGGTCGGCGGTATCGGCGGTGTCGGCGGTGTCGGCGGTGTCGGCGGCGCCGCCGGCGGCGGCCCCCGGCGCCGGGGCCTTCACCACCCGCGCCGGCTGGTACTCGAACCACGCCTGGTTCGCCGCCACCTTGCGGGTCTGCGCCGGGCGCGCCGCGCCGCCGAAGTTCTGCTGGCTCTGCCAACCCTTCCAGGAGAACTCGTGGTTGTCCCACATGCAGACGAACGGCCAGCGGGCGCGGGCGTCCTGCAGGTCGGGGTCGGTGAGGTAGCCGCGGTAGAGGGCGCGGTAGTCGGCGAGGTCGGTCGGCACGTGGAAGTCTTCAATCTTTTCGCCGCTCGGATAGCGCACCACGTCGCGGATGCGGCGGTCGTACATCCCCTGCGGGCGGTCCTCGGGGTACCAGACGATCTCGTAGACGAAGTCGCCTAAGTGGAGCACGAAGCCCAGCCGGTCGGCCTCGGCGGCGCGCTCGTCCTCCCAGATCATCCGGCGGTAGGCGTTCGAGGCGCCCTGCGTCACGTTCTGGCAGCTCACGAAGGCGAAGCGCACCGGCCGCCCGTCGGTCTCCGCCGGAGCGGTCAGCGTGCGGCCGGTGCGGCTCGCGAAGCCGTGCTCGTCGACGAAGCGGTACCAGTAGACCCGCGCCGGCAGCAGGCCCGCGGCGAGCACGCGGCAGGTCCAGTCGGCGTCGGCCGAGAGCGCCGCGCGGGCGCGCGACACCACGTGCGCAAACGCCGCGTCCTCCGCCACCTCGACGGCGAGGAGCGCCGCCCGGCTCTCCC
>JASLEW010000818.1 GCA_030150965.1 Thermoanaerobaculia bacterium
ACGACCCGCAACGGAGCCCCCGATGACCTCTCCCACCGACCCGCTGCCGCCGCTGCGCGACGCCATCGCCGAGCTCGACCGCGCGTTGCTCGAGCTGCTGCGGCGGCGGATGGCGGTGGCCGAGGAAGTCGGCCGGATCAAGGCCGAGCGCGGCGCCCCGGTGGTGGTGCGCGACGTCGAGCACCAGGTGCTGGCGCGGGCGCGGCAGCAGTCGGCGAGCTGCGGCGTCTCGGAGGAGGTCCTGGAGTCGATCTTCCGCGCCATCATCCGCGGCTCGGTCGAGCGCCAGCACCGGGTGGGCGTCGAGCTGCGGGCGCGGCACGGCGAGCGGGTGCTGATCGCCGGCGGCGCCGGCGGCATGGGCGGCTGGTTCCGCGGCTTCCTCGAGCTGGCCGGCCACCGCTGCGACCTGTCGGACCCGGCCTTCGACGGGCTCGCGCCACAGCCGGGGCGCTACGGGCGGCTGGCGGAGGTGCCGGAGCTGGGCGCCTACGCCGCGGTGCTGGTGGCGGTGCCGCTCGCCCGCACCGCCGCGGTGGTGGCGGAGGTGGCGGCGGCGCTGCGGCCCCTCGCCACGGCGGCCGGGCGGGCGCCGCTGATCGTCGAGATCGCCTCGATCAAGTCGCCGCTGGCGCCGGTCCTGGAGCAGGCGGCCGGCGACGGGGTGCGCGTGCTGTCGCTCCATCCCATGTTCGGGCCCGGCAAGTCGCCCTACGAGTCGCTGGTCTTCGTCCTCGCCGCGCGGCGCGACGGGGCGGTCGAGGAGGCCGAGCTGGCGCCGTTCCTGTCCCACCCCTACGCCAAGCTGGTGACCGTGCCCTTCGCCCGCCACGACCGGCTGATGGGGTGGCTCCTGGGCCTCGCCCACCTCACCAACCTGCTCTTCGGCACCGCGCTCTCCCGCAGCGGCGTGGCGCCGGCCGAGCTGCACGACTGCGCCTCCACCACCTTCCTGCGCCAGGCCGCGACCGCCCGCTCGGTGCTCGCCGAGGACCCCGACCTCTACCTCGACATCCAGCGCCTCAACCCCTACCGCTCCGACGTCTACCGCGCCGCGCACGAGGCGCTCGCCCACCTTGAGGGCCTGGTCGAGGCCGGCGACCGCGGCGGCTGGGCGGAGGCGATGAGCGCCGCGAGCGCCATGCTGCCCGCGGAGCCATAGACGCGCCGCCGCCGCGCGCCGCCGGGCCGCACCGGCCCCGGCGGCGGTCAGGCCGGAGGGAGCCGTCAGCCGCGACCCTGAACCGCGGCGCCGCCGCCCTTCTGCGCGGCGATCCAGCGGTCGATGCGGGCTTCCAGGACGTCGAGCGGCAGGGCGCCGGCGCCCAGCACCTCGTCGTGGAAGGCGCGGATGTCGAAGGCCGCGCCCAGCTCCCGGCGGGCGCGCTCGCGCAGCTCGATGATCTTGAGCTGGCCGATCTTGTAGGCCAGCGCCTGGCCGGGGTTGACGATGTAGCGGTCGGTCTCGCTCTGCACCTCCACCTCGTCGGTCGCCGAGTGCTGGTGGAAGAACTGCACCACCTGGTCGCGGCTCCAGCGCTTGTAGTGCAGGCCGGTGTCGACCACCAGGCGGATGGCGCGCAGCATCTCGTCCTGGAGGCGGCCGAAGTCGTTGTACGGATTGGTGTAGAAGCCGACCTCCTTGCCCAGCCGCTCGGAGTAGAGCGCCCAGCCCTCGATGAACGCGGTGTAGCCGCCGTTCTGGCGGAAGGGCGGCAGGGTCGGCAGCTCCTGCTGGATGGCGAGCTGCATGTGATGGCCGGGCACCCCCTCGTGATAGGCGGTGGACTCCATGGTGATCGTCTTGCGCGAGGTCGGGTCGCCGGTGTTGACCTGGACGCGGCCGGGGCGCGAGCCGTCGGGCGCCGGCGTCTGGTAGTCGGCCGCCGAGGCATCCTTCTCGCGGAACGCCTCCACCGGCTCGACCACCACCTTGGCCCGCGGCAGGCGGCCGAAGAGCTGCGGCAGCTTGGCGTACATGCCGTCGATGTAGCCGCGGTAGAGGTCGAGGATCTGCTCGCGCGACTTGGCGCGCAGCTCGGGATCGTCCTGCACCTTGGCCTTCATCGCCTGGAGGTCGGCGAAGCCGAGCCGGTTGGCGAGCGCCACCATCTGCTGCTCCAGCTCGCTCACCTGCTGCAGGCCCAGCCGATGGATCTCCTCCGGCGTCAGGCTGCTGGTGGTCTCGCTCTTGGCCATGAAGGCGTAGAGCTCGGCGCCGTGGGGCAGCGACCACAGGCCGGGCTCGGTGCGGCCGTGCGGCGCGTAGTCGCGGGCCACGAACTCGCCGAAGCGGCGGTAGGCCGGCAGCACCTGGTCGCGGATGGCGGCGAGCATGGCGGCGCGGATGCGCGGCCGCTCGGCGGCGGGCACGCTGTCCGGGAACTTGGCGAGCGGCTGGGCGAACGGCGAGTCCTCCGGCTTCTGCGCCGTCATCGCGTCGACCTGCTGCACCACCTTGTCGAGCACGAACCTGGGCGGCATGAGGCCGTCGGCCAGGCCGCGCCGCATGTGCTCGATGGTCCAGTCGAAGACCTGCGGCAGCTTGCGGTAGCGCGCGGTCAGGTCGTCGTAGTCCTTGGCGGTGGTGAAGGTCAGCGCCGAGGGCAGCTGCGGCGCCTCGAGGTGGATGCCGAAGATCTGGCTCACCGGCATCTCCCACATCTTGAACCTCGCCCCTTCCAGGGACTGGCGCAGGTTGCGCACCATGAGCTGCTGGTTGAGCGCCTCCTGCTCGGGGAAGCCGGCGGTGTCGATGGCTTCGAAGCGGGCCAGGAACTCCTTCTGCCGGGCCAGGTCGCGCTCGATGCCGGCGAGCGAGAAGTCGCTCAGCTGGTCGTTGTAGCGCTTGTCGCCGAGGATCGAGGCGAGCTCCGGGTTGGTCTTCAGGGTGTACTGCCACTGCTCGTCGAGCAGCGCCTTGAGCGCGGCGCGGCGGGCCTCCAGGCCGGAGCCCGTCGGCGCGGCGGCGCGGCCGGTGGCGGTGGTCGCCACGGCGGCCGCACAGAGCAGGCCGGCGAGCGGGAGCAGCTTGCGCAACGGGATGGGCATGGGGCGGTTCTCCTCGTGGGATGCCGGCGCGGGCCGGCGATCGGTGACCGCCCTCGAATACGCCGCGGGCGCGGGGTTTGTTTCCGCGGCGGAAGCGAGACGCCTGCCGGCGGCCCGCCGGCGGCCGTCAGCTCTCGGCGCCGGCCGGCAGCTCCGAGGTGCAGGCGGGGCAGCGCGTGGCCCTGACCGGCACGACGCTCAGGCAGTAGGGGCACTGCTTGGTGGACGGCTCGGCCGCGGGCACCCCCTCCTCGCGGCGGCGCAGCCGGTTGACCATGCGCACCACCAGGAAGGCGATGAACGCCACGATGAAGAAGGTGAAGACGGCGTTGAACGACTGGCCGTAGTTGACCGTCACCGCGCCGGCCGCCTTGGCCGCCTCCAGCGAGGCGTAGGGGCCGGGCGGCTTGCCGTCCTTGAGCAGCAGGAAGAGGTTCTTGAAGTCGACGCGGCCGAGCGCGAGGCCGATCGGCGGCATGAAGATGTCGTCCACCAGCGACTTGGCGATGGGGGCGAAGGCGCCGCCCACCATGATGCCGATCGCCATGTCGACGACGTTGCCGCGCAGCGTGAACTCGCGGAACTCTTTCCAGATGGCCATGATCCTCGCCTCCTCCCGGGCCGGACCGGAGCGCCTGCCGCCCGCGCTCTAGCCCATCTCCAGGATGACCTTGCCGAAGGTGCCGCCGTCCGCCATCGCGGCATAGGCCGCCGCCGCCTCGGCGAACGGCACGACGCGGCCGATCACCGGCCGCAGCTTTCCGTTCCGCAGGCGCGGCCCGGCGAAGGCGCCGAAGCTGGCGACCAGCCGGGCCTTCTCGTCGCGCGAGCGCGGGCGCAGGACCGAGCCGATCAGGCGCAGGCGGCGCCCGAGGACGGCGTCCAGGTCCACCTCGGCGCGGCGGCCGGCGAGCAGGCCGACCAGCACCAGGCGGCCGCCGGCCTTGAGCGCCGCGAGGTGCTCGCCCAGGCGGCTGCCGCCCACCAGGTCGAGCACCAGGTCGACGCCGCGGCCCCCTCCCACGGCACGCACCCGGGCGGGCAGGCCGCTCTCGTCGCTCACCAGGTCCTCGATCCCCAGGTCGCGCAGCCGCTCCAGGCGGCCGCGGTCGCGCGCCGTGGCGATCACCCGCGCCCCCAGCTCGCGCGCCAGCTGCACGGCGAAGCTGCCGACGCCGCCGGTGGCGCCGGTGATCAGCACCGTCTCCCCGGCCACCAGACCGCCCTCCACGACCAGGTTCGTCCAGGCGGTCAGGCCGGCCTCGGGCAGCGCCGCGCCCTCGACGAAGGAGAGGTTGTCCGGCAGCGCCAGGACCTGCCCGGCCGGCACCGCCACGCGGGTGGCCTGGCCGCCGCCCGCGAGCAGCGCCATCGCCCGCATGCCCACCTTCCAGCGCTCGACCCCTTCGCCTGCGGCGGCGATCCTGCCGGCGCATTCGAGCCCCGGCACCTCGCTCTCGCCCGCCGGGGGCGGATAGCGGCCGGCCAGCTGCAGCAGATCGGCGCGGTTGAGGCCGGCCGCCTCCACCTCCATCACCACCTCGCCCGGGCGCGCCGCCGGGTCCGGCAGCTCGCCCATGCGGGGCACCGGCGCCCCGCCGTTGACCGTCGCCGGATCGGCCGGAAGGACCGCTCTCATGGGCTCTGCAAAGTGCCCGAGGGGTGCATTGCCAGGCACGCTACCATGGCTGCATGACAAGGTGAAGGCCGCGCGGCACGGTACCTCCGCAGCGTATGCTCGGCCGCCGGCGCGGCCGGGCATAGCGTGGCCGCGCACGGCTTCCGGGAGCCGTGTCCCGTCCCTTGGCCGCGACACCGCGGCGCCGTGGGATCGGGGCTCGCCCTGCCGCGGCCACCACCGAGAGGAGATCACGCCATGAAGCAGCCTGGCGCTGCTCGCCGCCACCACCGCGGTCGGGCCGGCCTGGGACCGGGTCCTGCTGGTGGACCTTGCGCCGGCGGCGGGCGGCAGGGAGCGCAACACAGGATGAGGGCGCCGAGGACGGCCGGGATTGGCCTCGGCTTGCTGCTCCTGGTCTGCGCCGGGCTGGGCGCCGGTTTCTCGCTCGACCGGCCGCGCCACGCCGACCTCTCCGGGATGAGCTGGAGCGCGGCCCTCGCCGAGCTCTGCGCGCGGCTCGCGCGCGAGTACCCGTTCACCGCCTGGAAGGGGCTCGACTGGAGCGCCTTCGCCCGGGACCTGGGGCCGCGGGTGGCGGCGGCCGAGGCGGCTGGCGACCGGCGCGCCTACTACCTGGCGCTGCGGGAGCTGGTCTGGCGCATGCGCGACGGTCACGCGCGGCTGGCCGGCGACGACGGCGGCCTGCGTCAGGCGGCGATCGGCGGCAGCTTCGGCTGCCGGGTGATCGAGCTCGACGACGGCAGGGTGCTGGCCTGGGCGGTGGCGGCCGGCGGCCCGGCGGCGCGCGGCGGGCTGCGGCCCGGGGCCGAGATCCTGGCCTGGAACGGCCGGCCGGTCGGCGCGGCGCTGGCCGCGGTCCCGGTGCTGTGGAGCGACCGCCCGCCGGCGACGCGCGAGGGGCGGCGGCTCGCCCAGGCGCGCCTCCTGGTGCGGGCGCCGGCCGGCACGCGCATCGCGGTGGACTTCCGCAACCCGGGCGCCGGCGCCGCCGGGCAGGCCGAGCTCACCGCCGAGGCGGACGCCTCGCCGGTCGGGGGCGGCACCTGCCTGGACGCGGCCGACCTGGCGGCCGGGCGCACGCTCGACTCCCGGATCCTCGCGGCCGGCGACCAGGCCCGGGATTCCTCCGGTACGTCCGGCATGCTCGGCACGCCCGGAGACAGTGCCGTTCCCGGCGCCACCACCACGGGGGCCACGGACTTCGCCGGCGCGCCGCCGGGCGGCGGTGAGCCGCGGCCCGGTCCTGCCGGACGAGGCCCTGCCCGGAGGGCCGGCGCGGGCTATGTCCACATCCGCTTCGAGGTGCCGACCCTGCGCACGCCGCTGCCCGGGCACGCGCTGCGCCGGGCGCTGGCCGGCTTCGCCGCCGCCGGGCTGCCGGGCGTGGTGATCGACGTGCGCGGCAACTGCGGCGGCATGGACGCCATGGTGCCGCAGCTGGTGGCGCCGCTGCTGCGCGAGGCGATGCTCTACGAGATCCCGGGTATCTACCGCGCCGGGATGGCCGGACCCAACCCCTTCGCTCCCGACCCGCGGCAGGCGGTCACCGTGCTGCCCGCGCCGCCCCTCTACCGCGGGCGCATCGCCGTGCTGATCGACGGCGACACGGTGAGCGCCGGCGAGGCCCTGCCGCTGCTGCTCAAGGGGCAGCCGGACACGGCGGTGATCGGCTTCCACGCCACCCAGGGCTCGTTCGGCATCGGCGAGAAGTCGGTGAGCCTGCCCGCGGGCCTGGAGGTCGTCTACCCCCATGCCCAATCGCTCGACGGCGCCGGCGCCGTCGAGGTGGACGGCGACGCCGCCGGCGAGGGGGGCGTGGCCCCCGACCACCGGCTGCCGCTGACCGCCGAGACCGTGGAGCGCTGGCTCGTCCGGGGCGAGGACGTGGCGCTCGCCGAGGCCATCCGCTTCGCGCGCGGCGAAGCCCTCCGCTTCCCGCCGGCGGAGGGCAGCGGCGCCGGGACGGCTCGCCGCCGCGCGCCCTGGTTTTTCCGCGCGCCCTAGCCCAAGCCCAATCGTTGGTCCTCAGGAGCTGCGGACGACGGCGGGCGCCGCGGTCAGCCGCGCGGCCGTGGCCGGGCCTTCAGCTTGGCCAGGAGGTCCCCGGCGAGGGCGGCGACGTCCTCGGGCGGCTTGGGGTGGTCGGCGGCGGTGACCCCGGGGATCTCAGGGGCCCCCGGGGTTCCCGCCAGGAGCGCCTCGAGCTCGGCGATGGCCTTCCTGGTCTCGCCCTGGTTGGCCAGGTCCACCGCGCGGTTGTAGGCGTCGACGAAGCGCTTGTGGGTGCCCGCCCCGCGCACCCGGGCGAGGGTCTCCTCGGCCTGGCGGCGGAACGCCTCGTCGTGCGAGGCGCTGGCGGCCCGCTGCATCAGCTCGGCCGCTCCCGCCAGGTCGCCCGCGTTGGCCCTGACGACGCCGGCGTTGAAGTCGGCCTTGACCAGCTGTTCGCGCACCTCGTCGAGGTCGGCCGGCCGGGCGCCGGCGAGGCGTGCCGCACCGATCGTGGCCTCGGCCTTCTCACGCTCGCCGGCCGCGGCATAGGCGACGGCCAGGTTGAGCGCCACGTCCGCACGGGTGGGCAGCAGGCGCCGCGCCGTCTCCCACGCCGCCACCGTGCCGGCGGGCAGCGGCGTCCGCGCCAGCCGGGCCCGGCCGAGGTCCACCCAGACCTCGCCCAGCCCCGGCGCCAGGTCGGCCGCGCGCGTCAGCTCGGCTTCGGCACGGGCCAGCTCTGCCTGGCTGGCGGCGTCCTCCATGGACCTCCCAAGGCCGGCCTGGAGCAGCAGGCTGCGGCCGAGCAGCAGGTGGACGAGCGCGGCGTCGTGCGGCGCGAGCGCCGCGGCCGGCGGCAGCTGCGACGCGAGGTGCACCGCCTTCTCGTAATCGGCCTGGGCCTCCCGGAGGCGCCCCGCCTGCTCCTCGATCTGGCCGAGGCCGGCGTTCGCCAGCGCCTGCTGGGGATCGGCGGCGAGGGCGGCGCGAAAGTGCTCCTGGGCATCCGGCAGCTGCTCCTCGCCGGCGTTGAGCAGCAGGTCGCCCAGGCGGTAGAGGGCGTCGGCCGCGGGCAGCGGCGTCACCGTGGCGGCGGCTTCCGCGGCGCCCTGGAGCGGCGCGTGCTCATAGCTGAAGACCCTGTGGGTGACGTAGACCCGCAGCTCCTGCTCCAGCCCCGCGTAATCGCCGCCGAAGGCGCGGGCGAAGGCCTCGGCCTGGGGCGTTCCCGCCTCCAGCAGCTTCGCCATCTGCGCCAGCTGCGGCCGGCGCGCCGGGTTGCCCAGCATCAGGTCGTGGATCAGCGCCCAGGACTCGGCATAGAAGACCCCCTGCCGGACCCCCTCGTGGTAGTCCGGCGACTGCTGATCGACGGCGAAGAGCTGGCGCAGCGGGATGAGCTGGTTCTGGCGCAGCCAGCGGATGTGCTCTTCGCGCGGCAGGCCGATGCGCGCCTCGCCCTCGGTGATGCGAAAGGTGCTGAAATACTCGGCCAGCCCCTCGTCGAGCCAGAGCGGCAGGCGGGTGTAGTTGTTGTGCAGCACGTCGTGCAGGTACTCGTGATACACGATGCGCTCGGCGTCGCCGCGCGCGTCGCCGTCGATCGCCATGTAGTTGGCCAGGGGCCGCGGCGCGTAGTAGCCGGCCACCTCGGCGCGCTTGCCGTGGAAGCGGAAGAGGTACGGCGCGAGCGCGAAGCGGTTCTTGAAAACGTACAGGTAGGTGGGGCGCGCGGCGGTCAGCACCAACCGCGCGTCCAGCTGCGACAGGGCGCCGCGCAGCTGCTCCAGCTCGGCGCCCAGCTCCCGCGCGCGCCGCTCCCCGGCGTCGCTCCACAGCAGGAAGTTGGCGGTCCTGAGCTGGATCCAGCGGTCCCGGTCGCGCGGCAGCTCGCCGGCCAGGGGACGGCCGACGGCGCCGGCGACGAGCGCGCACAGGGCGGACAGGGCCAACGCCTGGACACGGCACGGACGAGCGCTCATCCTGCGATCACTTTATCACCGCGGCGCAAAGCGAGGCCCGGCGCGGTGCCTCGCCACGCCGGGCAGGGAGGAGGAGGCGCGCTCAGGAGCGCGATCGGTCGGGGGCGCGCTCAAGTGCGCAATCGATCGGGAGGCGCGCTCAAGAGCGCAATCGACCGGAGGCGCGCTCAAGAGCGCAATCGATCGGGCGCGCGCTCAGGAGCGCGCGAGGACCGGCCGCACCGCGCGCATTGCCGCGGCGGGCTCGTGCGCCGGCTCGGGCTCCTCCTCGGGTGCCGGCGCCGCGGGCGCTCCCGGAGCCACCGCCTGGGGAGCGGCGGGCGGCTCCAGGATGCCCGACTCCAGCCAGGCGTGGCGGCCGGCGAGGACCCGCATCGCCACCCGGTACTTGCGGGCGTCGTCGTTGGCCCACAGCTCGCGGAACAGGCGCGTCACCTTGCGGCGCGCGTTGCGGCACGCCAGGTCGGCCAGCTCCGCCGCCTCGTCGGCGTGCGGCGCGCCGACCTGCTCCATGGCGTGGGCGCGCGCCGCCGATGCCGCCATGGCGAACATCTCGTTGGCGATGTCCACCATGCGGAAGAGGAACGCCTGCTTGTTCTGCAGCGCCCCCTGGTAGACCACCATGCCGTGGAAGATCTGTCGCGCCAGGCGGCGGGTGTTGCGCTCCACGAAGCGCAGGTGGGTGGCCATCGGGCCGTATTCGGAGTAGCGCGGCCAGAGCCCCCAGCCGAGCCAGCGCGACGGGTACCAGGCGCCGTAGAACGCGGTGATCCGCGGCAGCTCGGCGAGCTTCGCCGCCAGGTCCTTCTCCGGATCGATCAGGTTTCCGGCCACCTGGAGGTGCTTGTCCACCGCCTCCCGCGCCATGAACAGGTGCATGATCTCGCTCGAGCCCTCGAAGATCTTGTTGATGCGGTAGTCGCGCATCAGGCGCTCGACGCCGATCGGCGCCTCGCCCCGCGCCGCCAGCGACCGCTCGGTCTCGTAGCCGCGGCCGCCGCGGATCTGCATGGTCTGGTCGACGATCTCCCAGGTGCGGTCGCTGTTCCACTCCTTGCAGGCCGCCGCCTCCAGCCGGATGTCGTAGTTGCCGCGGTCCGCCATCACCGTCGCCAGGTGGGCGATCGACTCCATGGCATAGGTGGTCGCCGCCATGTCGGCGATCTGGTGCGAGATCGCCTCGTGCTTGCCGATCGGCCGCCCCCACTGCACCCGCTCCATCGCCCACTTGCGGCAGATCTCCAGGCACAGCTTGCCGGTGCCGACCGAGCCGTTGGGGATCGACAGGCGGCCGTCGTTGAGCGTGGTGAGGGCGATCTTCAGGCCGCGCCCCTCCTTGCCGATCAGGTTCTCGGCCGGCACGCGCACGTTGGTGAAGCTGAGCACGGCGTTGGCCAGGGCGTGCAGGCCCATGAAGTGGCAGCGGTGCTCGACCTTCACCCCGGGCCAGGCGGTCTCCACCACGAAGGCGCTGATCTGCTTGGTCTTGGGGTCGCGCGCCATGACCACCAGGAGCTTTGCCAGGGTGCCGTTGGTACACCAGAGCTTATGGCCGTTGACGATGTAGGCGTCGCCCTCGGGGGTCTTCTCGGCGGTGGTCATCAGCCGTGCCGGATCGGAGCCGACCTCCGGCTCGGTCAGGGCGAAGGCGGAGATCTCGCCGCGCGCGCAGCGCGGCAGGTACTTCTCCTTGAGCGTCTCGCTGCCGAACAGCTTGAGCGGCTGCGGCACGCCGATTGACTGGTGGGCCGACAGCAGCGCCGACAGGTTGCCGTCGAGGCCGCCGAACAGCTGCATCACCTTCTGATACTCGATGTTGGTGAAGCCCAGCCCGCCGTATTTCCTGGGGATCTTCATGCCGAAGGCGCCCAGCTTGCGGAAGCCGTCGAGGACGTGCTCGGGGTACTCGCCGCTGGCGTCGATCTCGGCCGAGTCCACCTCGTTGCGCACGAAGTCCTTGAGGGCGTTGAAGAAGGCGGTGAACTCCGGACGCTCGGGCTCGGGCAGCGGGTAGGGATCGATCAGGTCCAGCCGGAAGTTGCCGAGATACATCTCGCGCATGAAGCTGGGCTGGTTCCACTCGGTCTCCCGCGAGGCCTCGGCCACCTTGCGGGACTCCTGCTCGCTCACCTGCAGGTCTTTGCTCGCCATCTTCGCTTTCCTTTCCCCCGTGGCGGTCCGTCCGCTGGACGGTCCTGGTGGCGGCTTTGGCGGTGGCACCCGCCGGCAATGCCGCAGTGCGACATGAGTGTATCACAAGGCGTGCCGCCCGATACCTCTCTGCCGTGGAGATCAGCGATGCCGCGTCGCGGCAGGAGCGCTCGCGGAAGGAGCCCCCGGCTTGCCGCGGAGCGGCGCAGCCCCCATCCGCAACGCCACCGCCACCCCCACCACGACCAACGCCGAGCCGCCGACGATCTGCCAGGTGAGCGGCTCGCCGAACGCCAGGGCGCCGATCAGCAGGGCGGTGGTCGGGGTCATGAAATTGATCAGCGACATGGTGGTCGCGGGCAGGCGCCCGAGCAGCCAGAAGTACAGGGTGAAGGCGAGCGCCGAGCCGACCAGGGCCAGGTAGAGGAGCGCCGCGACCGGCGCGAAGCCGAGGTGCACCGGCCGCGTGCGCTCGACGGCCCAGGCGAGGCCCCCCAGCGCCGCGCCGGCCAGGACCATCGGCACCGCTGCCGTGGACAGCGCGTGGACGCCGGCCCCCCAGCGCTTGACCAGCACCACGCCGGCGGCCGAGGAGAGCGCCGCGACGAGCAGCATCGCCGCGGCGCCCGCCAGGCGCGGCCCGCCGAGCGCCCGCAGGTCCTGGGAGAAGATCAGCGCCACGCCGGCGAAGCCGAGGAGCACGCCGGCGAGCCGTGCCGCGCGCATGCGCTCGCCGGCCAGGACGAAGTGGGCGATGAGCGCGATCCAGAGCGGCGAGGTGGCCCACAGGACGGAGGCCAGTCCGGACGGCACCCACTGCTCGGCCCAGTAGAGGATCCCGAAAGGGATGAAGAGGGTGAGGCCGGCGTTGACGAGCCACACCCGCCAGGGGAACCCGGGCGCCGCCGCGCCGGGAGCGCCGGCCGGGGCGCCGGGAGCCGCCGGGCCGCGGCTCACCCGCAGGGACACGCCCATGGCGCGTCCCACCCCCAGCAGGACGGCGGCGCCGATGCCGAAGCGCAGCGCGACGCCGGTGAACGGCGGGATGCCGGAGAGGCCGACGCGGATGGCCGCCCAGGTGGTGCCCCAGATGAGGGTGAGCAGAGCGAGGACGGCGTAGTCGAGCAGGCGCCCCTGCGCTTTCGGCGCGGCGGTCGCCGCGGGGGCGGCGGATGCTGCGGGGGCGGCGGGCTCCTCCACCTCAGGGGTAGATCTTGTAGAGCATGCGCGGGTAGGGGATCGTCTCGCGCAGGTGGCTCAGGCCGCACATCCAGGCCACGAAGCGCTCCAGCCCCATGCCGAAGCCGCTGTGGGGGAAGGCGCCGAAGCGGCGCACGTCGAGGTACCACTGGAAGGCGGCGAGCGGCAGCTTGTGCTGCTCGATGCGCCGCAGCAGCAGGTCGTGGTCGTGGATGCGCTGGCTGCCGCCGACGATCTCGCCGTAGCCCTCGGGGGCGAGCAGGTCGAGGCCGAGGACGACCTCCGGATTGTCGGCGGCCGGCTGCATGTAGAAGGCCTTGAAGGAGGCCGGGAAGTGGGTGACGAGCAGCGGCTTCTCCTCGCGGCTGGCGAGCGCGGTCTCGTGCTCGGCGCCGAAGTCGTCGCCCCAGGTGAGGGGGGTCTCCGAGCCGCGCAGCAGCTCGACGGCCGCGGTGTAGGTGAGACGCGGGAAGGGCGGGCGCACCTGCTCGAGCTTCGCGGTGTCGCGCTCCAGGATCCTGAGCTCCTCGGCGGAGCGTTCGAGGACGCGCGCCGTCAGATAGCAGACGAAGTCCTCGGCCAGCTGGCAGAGGCCGTCGAACTCGAGGAAGGCGACCTCGGGCTCGACCATCCAGAACTCCATCAGGTGGCGGCGGGTCTTCGACTTCTCGGCGCGGAAGGTGGGGCCGAAGCAGTAGACCTTCCCCAGGGCGGCGGCGGCGGGCTCCAGGTAGAGCTGCCCGGACTGGGACAGGTATGCCTTGTCGCCGAAGTAGTCGGTCTCGAACAGGGTCGAGGTGCCCTCGCAGGCCGCCGGCGTCAGGATCGGCGAGTCGATGAGGGTGAAGTCGCGCTGGTAGAAGAAGTCGCGGATGGCCTGCTCGACCTCGCTGCGCACCCGCAGCGCCGCGCGCTGGCGGCTGGAGCGCAGCCAGAGGTGACGGTGCTCCATGAGGAAGGCGGTGCCGTGCTCCTTGGGGGTGATCGGGTAGTCCTGGGCCGCCTGGAGGAGGGTGAAGCCCGAGAGCTGGATCTCGACGCCGGAGGGCGCCCGCCTGTCGGCCTTGACCCTGCCGCGCACGCGCACCGTGGACTCCTGGGTGGCGCGCTCCACCTGCTCCCACTCCTCCGCCGGCAGGTCGGCGCGGCTGGCCACCGCCTGGACGAGACCGCCTCCGGCGCGGACCTGGAGGAAGGCGATCTTGCCGCTGGAGCGCCGGTTCTCGATCCATCCCGGCAGCTCCACCTCCTGATCGACATGGCGGCGGAGGTCGCGGACGGACTCGACCTTCTGTGGGGTCTGCGGGGTCTGGGGGGTCTGGGGGGTCTGTGGGGTCTGTGGGGTCTGTGGGGTCTGTGGGGTCTGCGGGGTCTGTGGGGTCTGCGGGGTCTGCGGGGTCTGCGGGCTCTCCGGGGCCTGAGGGGTCTGAGGGCCCTGATGAGTCTGAGGGGGCTGATGGGCCGGCTGGGCGGCCGGGGCGGCGGCGGGAGTGGCTGCCGCGGCGGCGCGGGGGCCGGCGGGGGTGCTGTGGTCGCTCATGAGGGCGCGATTCTAGCGTAGGAGGTTCCGCGGCGGCGGCGGCGCCAGGCGGGCGCGCCCGCCGGACCGGCCGTTCCTACTCCGTTCCGGCCGCTCCGGACGCGGCGCTCAGCCGCGCCAGCGCATCCGCCGCGGCGCGCTGCTCCGCCAGCTTCTTGCTCGAGCCCTCGCCGGTCCCGGCGATCTGGCCGCCCAGCCAGCACTCGACCTGGTAGAGGCGGTTGTGGTCGGGGCCGCTGGCACCGGTGTGGCGGTACTCGGGGAGGCTCTGGCCCCGGGCCTGCGCGATCTCCTGGAGGCGGGTCTTGGCGTCGGCGCCGAGGAGCTGCGAGCGGCCCTCGCCGGCGGCGAGGAGGGGGGCGAGCATCCGCCCGATGACCTTGGCGGCCACCGGCAGACCGGCGTCGAGATAGACGGCGCCGAAGACGGCCTCCAGCGAGTCCGCGAGGAGGGAGGGCTTGGTCCGGCCGCCGGAACGGTCCTCCCCCACCCCGACGCGCAGCACCTCGCCCAGGCCGATCGCGGCGGCATGCTGCGCCAGGGCGCCGCGGCTGACGAGCTGGGCCTTGAGCCGCGACAGCTCCCCCTCGGGGAGATCGGGGTGCTGGCGGTAGAGCCAGTCGGCGGTCACCATGCCGAGCACCGCGTCGCCCAGGAACTCCAGGCGCTCGTAGTGCACGTCGGTGCCGCGCTCGTTGGCGTAGGAGCGGTGGGTGAGGGCCAGGTCCAGCAGCTCGGGATGGCGGAAGCGGTGGCCGAGGCGCTTCTCGAACGGGGTGGCAGACCGAAGCCGCAGCATGGAGTGTCTATGCTACCAGAGGATATTCCACTCGTCTCCATGCCGTCACAGCGAAATACCGGGTTTCGGCCCTGGACCACTTAGGATACCTTGCCGCCGGCGGCAGACCCATGGACATCCTCCCCATCGAGCGCCAGGGCCCGCGCGGGCACGAGACCTCCCACCTGGCGGTGCGCTACGACCCGCCGCCCGCGCCGCCCGCCGCACCGGGCTCCGGAGAGCCGCTCTGCTTCCTCTACCTGCACGGCTTCGGCTCCGACCAGGGCGGCGAGAAGGCCGAGTTCTTCCGCCGCCAGGCGCTCGCCGCGGGGTGCGCCTTCTGCTCCTTCGACTTCGAAGGCCACGGCCGGTCGGGAGGCGACATGCGCGGCCTCACCCTGACCCGCAACCTGGAGAACGTCGCCACCGTCGCCGCCTGGCTGGCCGCGGCGGGGCACCCGCGCCTCTGCCTGATCGGCTCCTCGATGGGGGCGGGCACGGGCCTGTGGTTCTCGGCGCTCCATCCGGAGGCGGTCGCGGCGGGCCTGCACATCGCGCCGGCCATCGAGCTGGAGCGGTCGCTCGTGGCCTGGGCGGGACCGGAGCGGACCCGCGCGTGGGAGGAATCGGGGGTCATCCGCTTCGCGAACGAGACGGTCTCCTGCGACCTGAGCTGGGACCTGATCGAGGACCTGCGCGCCCATACCATGGCCGACCTCCTCGCCAGCTACCGCACGCCCGCGCTGCTGCTGCAGGGACGCCTCGACGCCTCGGTGCCCTGGCGCTCGGTGGCCGAGTTCGCGACCCGCTGTCCCTACCGTGAGATCGAGCTCCACCTCTTCGCCGATGGCGGCCACCGGCTCACCGACCGCAAGGACCGCCTCTGGCAGCTCATGCTGGAGTTCCTGCGCGCCCGCCGGCTGCTCGGCGCCCGGTAGCGCGCCCCTTAGCCGGGCGGCAGGGCGCAGCCGAGCCCGGCGCGCCGAGCCCCTGCTCCCTCCGCCTTGGCCGCCCGGCCGCGCGGG
>JASLEW010000511.1 GCA_030150965.1 Thermoanaerobaculia bacterium
GGCGCCGATGGCGCCGGCCGCCGCGCCCGCCGCCGGCCTTGGCACCGGCACGAGCGGCGGCGCCGCCAGGCCGCGCTCCTTCTCCGCCAGGCTCTCGATCTCCCGTGCCAGGGCCGCGACCGTCGGCCGCTCGAACAGCGCGCGCAGCGGCAGCTCGACGCCGAAGGCGGCGCGCACCCGCGACACCACCTGCGTGGCGAGCAGCGAGTGGCCGCCGTGGGCGAAGAAGTCGTCCTCGCGCCCCACCGGGCCGCCGCCCAGGAGGCCGCTCCACAGGGCGGCCAGCACCTCCTCGGTCGGCGTGCGCGGCGCCCCGCCACCGCCGGCAGGTGCGGCCCCGCCGGCGCCGCCCTCCCCGCCGGCGCCCGCCTCCTCGGGAAGCGGCAGCGCCCGGCGGTCCACCTTGCCGTTGGCCAGCAGCGGCAGGGCCGGCAGCGGCACGACATACGACGGCACCATGTGCGGCGGCAGGGTGGCCGCCAGCCGTGCACGCACCTCGGCCGGCGGCAGGGCGGCGCCGGGCTCGGCGACCAGGTAGGCCACCAGGCGCTGGTCGCCGGCCCCGGCGGCGTGGCGGCGCGCCTCGACCACCGCCTCGCGCACGCCGGGCAGCGCCGCCAGCGCCGCCTCGACCTCCCCCGGCTCGATGCGGAAGCCGCGCACCTTCACCTGCCGGTCGCGGCGGCCGAGGAAGACCAGGGTGCCGTCGGCGAGCCAGCGCGCCAGGTCGCCGGTGCGGTAGAGCCGCTCGCCCGCGCCGGCGGACGGTCCGCCGGGACCGCCCGGGACGGCGAACGGGTTGGGGACGAACCTCTCGGCGGTCAGGTCCGGCCGGCCCAGGTAGCCGCGCGCCAGGCCGGCGCCGCCGATCGCCAGCTCGCCGACGACCCCGAGCGGCAGCTCGCGCAGCTCGCCGTCCACCACGTGCATCCGGTGGCCGCCGGTGGGCCGGCCGATCGGCAGCGGCCTGCCGGCCGGCGCCGCCGGGAGCGCGCCGGCCGCGGGCGGCACCAGGTGCAGGGTCGAGTTGATCGTCGCCTCGGTGACGCCGAAGACGTGGACCAGGGGCACGCCCAGCGTCCGCCAGGCGTCCACCCGCTCCGGCAGCACCGTCTCGGTGCCGGTGAGCAGCCGCCGCAGGCTCGGCGGCGGCGCCTCGCCCGAGCGTTGCAGCTCGAACACCCAGTCGTGCCAGTAGGCGGTCGGCAGCTCGACGGTGGTGACCGCCTCCTCGGCCAGCGCCCGCATCAGCCCATGGAGGGTGGCGAGCTCGGCCGGATCGCGCAGCACGACCTGGCCGCCGGCGGCGAGCGTGGGGAAGATCTCCTCGATGGTGAGGTCGAAGCTCGGCGCCGCGAACTGCAGCACCCGCTCGGTCGCGTCGAGTCGCAGGCCGGCGGCCAGGCCCAGCGCGAAATCCGCCGCCGCGCGATGGGTGATGACCACTCCCTTGGGCCGGCCGGTCGAGCCCGAGGTGTAGGTTATGTAGGCCGCATTGTCAGGCAGGGGGCGCCGGGCCGCGGGCGGCGCGGGGGCCGGCGAACCTGGAAGACCCGGCGAATCCGGAGACCCCGCAGGCCCCGGAGACTCCGGAGACTCCGGAGACCCCCGCGGACGAAGGGGAGGGGCGGCGATCTCCGCCCAATCGGCGTCCAGACGGACCAACCGCACCGCCGCCGGCAGCGCGGGCAGCCGCCGGACGACCGCGTCCTCGGTCAGGATCACCGCCAGGCGCGCGTCGGCGGCCAGGAAGGCCAGGCGCTCCGGCGGATAGGCCGGATCGAGCGGCACGTGGACGGCGCCGGCCCTGAGCACGCCGAGGATGGCAGTCAGCATGGCCGGCGTGCGCCGCGTCAGCAGGCCCACCGCCGTCTCCGGACCGGCTCCCGCACCGCGCAGGAAGGCGGCCAGGAGGCCGGCCCGGCGGTCCAGCTCGGCGTAGCTCAGATGCCCGCGGTCGCCGGCCACCGCCACCGCGTCGGGCGTCCGCGCCGCCCGGCGCTCGAACAGCTCGTGCAGGCAGCGGTCCGCCGCCGGCTTCAGGGCGGCGGGCGCGGAAGAGTGCCGCATGGGAGCGGCGGCGGCGAAGGGCTGCGGCGTGGGAGCGCCGGCCGCCGGCGCCGGGCTGTCGTTCCATTCGTGGAGCAGCTGATGCCGCTCCGCCGGCTCCAGCAGCGGCAGCGCGGCGAGCGGCACCGCCGGCGAGCGCGCGGCGCCGGCCAGCAGCCGCAGCAGCTGAGCGGCCAGGCGCGCGGCCGTCGCCCGGTCGAGCAGCTCGGCGGCATAGCCGAGCGTGCCGTCGATGCCGTGCGGCGACTCGGTCAGCGTGAGATCGAGATCGAACTTGGCGACGCTCTCCGCGATGGCATGCGGAGCGAGGCGCAGGCCGGGCAGCCGCAACTCCCCCACCGGCGCGTTCTGCAGCGCGAAGGACGCCTGGAAGAGCGGCGTCTGCGCCAGGTCGCGCTCCGGGGCCAGCTCCTCGACCAGCTTCTCGAACGGCAGGTCCTGGTGGGCGTAGGCCAGCAGCGCCTCCTCGCGCACCTGCGCCAGGAGCGCGATGAAGCTGGCCGCGCCGTCCGCGCCCGCAACCCTGGCGCGCAGCACCAGGGTGTTGACGAAGAAGCCGATCAGCCCCTCGGTCTCGGCGCGGTTGCGGCCGGCGATCGGCGTGCCGACGCAGACGTCCTCCTGGCCGCTGACCCGCGCCAGCAGCGCCTGGTAGGCGGCGAGCAGCGTTATGAAGAGGGTCGCGCCCTGGCGGCGCGACAGCGCCAGGAGATCCACCGCGAGCGTGGCCGGCAGGGCGAGATCGACGGCGCCGCCACGGTGGCTCCGCTGGCTGCGCTGGCTCCGCTGGCTCCGCTGGCTCCGGTTGCTGCGCTGGCTCTGCCGGCTTCGATCGTCGCGCGCGGCGGCGCGCGGCCGGTCGAGCGGCAGCTCGAGGGCCGGCGGCGCGCCCTCCAGCCGCCGCCGCCAGTGCGCGAGCTCACCCGCCAGCACCTCGCCGCGCAACCAGCCGCGCTGCCAGGCGGCGAAGTCGGCGTACTGCACGGGAAGCTCCGGCAGCGGCGGCAACCATGACGGGGACGGCAGCGGTGCCGGCGATGCGGGCGCCGCCGCTGCCGGCGAACCGGCCGTTCTCACCGATTCCGGCGTGCCGGCCGCTCCCGCCGCTCCCGGCGAGCCGGCCCGTCCCACCGCTCCGGGAGAGCCGGCCGCTGCCGCCGCCCCTGGCGAGCCGGCCGGCCCCGGCGAACCCACGAGAGGCCGGCCGGGGGCCCCTGCCGCGGCTGCCGCCGGATAGAGCGCCGCCAGCTCGCGCACCAGCACGCCGAGCGACCAGAGGTCGGAGACGATGTGATGCATGGCGACGAGGAGGAGGTGCTCCTCCTCGTCCAACCGCCACGCCAGGGCGCGCAGCAGCGGCCCGCGTGCCAGGTCGAACGGGCGCCGCGCCGCGCCCGCCAGCGCCGCCTCCGCCGCCCGCTGCCGCGCCGCCCGCGGCAGGGCGGTGAGATCGACCAGCGGCACGGCAAAGCGGGACGGCGGCAGGATCACCTGCCGGGCGCGCCCCTCCGCCGCCGCGAACACCGTGCGCAGCGCCTCGTGGCGCCGCGTCACCTCGCCCAGCGCCGCGGCGAGGGCGGGCAGCGCCAGCGCTCCCTCCGC
>JASLEW010000868.1 GCA_030150965.1 Thermoanaerobaculia bacterium
TGCTCCGCGGGCCGGCGAGGACGCGGGCGCGGCCCCGGCGGCGCTGGCGGCGGCCCGTGACGGCGCCCCGGGCGCCTCGCCGCAGGCGAGCGTCCGCGACACCCTGGCCGGCGCCTCGCCGGGAGGCCACCACCCGGGAGCGCCGGCACCGGCGGCGGGCGGTGCGGCGCTGACCTCCAGCTGCTCCGAGGGCATCCACTACGACGACGGTGGCTTCGAGGACGCGGTCTCGGCGCCGGTCGCCGGCGGCCTCCAGGTGATGAGCTTCGACCTGCCGGCGGGCGCCTCCGGCATCCAGCAGGTCTGCGCCGCGCTCACCCGCAGCACGCTCTCGCCCTCGCCCGACCTGGCGCTCGACGTGGTGTTCTACGCCGCCGACGGCGCGGGGGGCGGCCCGGGGACGCTGCTCGCCGCGGTGCCGGCCACCGCCACCGCCATCCCGGTCACCCAGAGCGCGCCGGTGGCGACGCAGTTCTACGCTTTCACCATCGGCCCGGCGCTGGTGCTGCCGGCGGCGCGCACGATCTACGTCGGGTTGCAGTTCGACGGCAGCCAGGGCTACTTCATCGGCGTCGACAACAGCCCGACCACCGCCTACCGGCCGACCTTCGCCAGCATCGACGGCGGCGCCACCTGGCAGAGCGAGGCGACCGCCGACGCGAACGCGTACCACGCCTTCGGCATCCGCGTCGATCCGCAGCTCGCCGCCACCAACTGCGTCCCGAGCACCACGGCGATGTGCCTCCAGGGGCAGCGCTTCGCGGTCTCCGCCAATTTCCAGGCGGGGGCCGCCGGCAGCGGCGCGGCGATGGCCGTGCCGCTCACCACCGACTCGGGCTACCTGTGGTTCTTCGACGCCGCGAACATCGAGGCCATCGTCAAGGTGATCGACGGCTGCGCGCTCAACCAGCGCTTCTGGGTGTTCGCCGGCGGCCTCACCAACGTCGACACCACGCTCACCGTCACCGACACCCAGACCGGCGCCATGCGGACCTACGTGAACCCGCAGAACACGCCGTTCGCCCCGCTCCAGGACACCAGCGCCTTCAGGTGCCCGTAGGCGCGGGCCGCCGCCTCAGAAGTTGCCCATCGGCCCGGGCCGACCCTCGAGCCACGAATGGGGCGGGGGCGCCCCCTTCCCCCCCGGAGGGGTGGGAAGGGGGTTGGGGGGATGCGGGGGGTGATCCGATCGACGCTGGTAAGTTGGGCGACACACCGGAGCTCCGCAGGCGCTGACGGCCGAAACGGACAGGCGGGTCCGCTTCTTAGAAATCCACGTAGCCGCTGGCGGTGCGCACCTTGCAGCCGGGCTGGTCCACCTCCACCTTGACGGCGTGCCAGCTGCCGTCGTTGCGCAGGGTGGTCGGGTAGTAGCCGATCGCGTACTGCTCGCGCAGCTCCTGCAGGATGCCGCGGAACACGCTCTCGATCTCCTCCACCCGCTGGATGGGCTGGATGCGGCCGCCGCTCTCCTCCACCGCGCGCTCCAGGTCGCGGTAGTCCTTGTCGTTTTCGAGGTGGCCGCGCCACGACGAGGTGTAGGACTTGTGGCGCGCGCCGCCCTCGAGCTGGATCCAGTAGATCAGCGATTGGCTGGTGCGCGCCTTGCGCACCACGTCCGCCATCGACAGGACGCTGTTGACGTCGGAGCCGTCGGACAGCAGCACCACCACCCGCCTCCCCTGCCGCCCCTCCAGCAGCTTGAGCGACATGTAGAGGAAATCGTCCACCGCCGTGCCGCCGCGCGCCTCGACGCCGGTGAGCGCCGCCTCCAGCACCCCGTGATCGGCGGTGAAGTCGGTGACCCGCAGCAGCTGGTCGGAGAACAGCGCCAGCATCGCCTCGTCGAGCGGCCGCATGCCGCCGATGAAGGCGCGGGCGCCGCTCTCGGCCGCGGCCAGGAGCTCGCCCCGCATGCTCTCGCTGGAATCGAGCAGCAGCACGGCGGTGATCGGCAGGTCGCCCTTGTCGAAGGCGACGATCTTCTGCGCCTGGCCGTTGTCCAGGATGCGGAAGTCCTGCGGCGAGAGCTCCAGGGTGCGGCCGCCGCGGCGCATCACGGTGACGAACAGCTGCTGCAGGCGGACGTTCATCTGGTCGTCGATGCGCACCGGCAGGGTGACCACGCGGTCGGCCGCGGTGGTGCCGGCGGCGGTGTGCGCCACGGCGCGGAACTCGCGCTCGCGGTTGTCCTCGCCGACGTTGGTGGAGAGGCGGTAGGGCGGGCGGCGCACCACGCCGACCGGCCTGCCGTCCACCAGGAACTCGACGTGATCGACGGCCTCGTTGGCGCTCACCTGGGCCTCGACCACCACGTCGCCGAAGACCGGCTGCGCCGGCGCGGGCGACACGATCTTGACCTGCACCGCGGCGCGGGCGGGCGGGGCGGCGGCGAGGACGAGCGGCACCAGGGCCAGGACCGCCCACCCGGCGGCGCGCGGCAGCGGCACGGGGACGGGCCGCCGGCCGGAGCGCGGCGGGCGATGGGCGGCGGGCCGGACGGGGAGATGCTCCGGGCCGCTCACGGCCGCACCTCCTGGGGCTTGTTCGCGGCCTCGGCCGGGCCGGCCGCGGTGTGCGCCAGGGCGTCCGCCAGCACCCGCATGCGGGCGGAGGCGTTCTCGGCGAAGAAGGCGCGCGACACCGCCACCGCGTCGGTAGCGGTCATGTTGTAGCGGAAGCGCGCGCCCTCCTGCGGGTCGGGCTTGAGCTGCGCCACGTCGGCGAGCACCTGGCGCGCCTCCTGGGCCCTCCCCTGGCGGTCGAGCAGGGCCGCCAGCTGCACCCGCAGGCGGATGCTCTGCGGAAAGCGCGCGAGGCCCGCGCGCAGCACTTCCGCGGCCTTGCCGAAGGACTCGCGGCGCTCGTGCAGCCGCGCCTCCTCCTGGTAGGCGAGCGGCGTGAGCCACTGATCGGCGCTCTCGGCGGTCAGCCCGGACAGCAGCGCCAGCGCCTCGGCGGCGTCGCCCACCCGTCCCAGGTTGACCGCCAGCCGCAGCCGCGCCTCCGCGTGCCTGGGGTCGATCGCCAGCACCCGCCGCAGCCAGACGACGGCGCTCCGGTACTGCTCGAATTTCTCGTAGACGATGGCCAGGCTGAGCGCCGGCACCGGGTTGTGCGGGTCGAGCTCCGCCGCCTGGGTGTAGAGCTCGGCCGCGGCCTCGTGCTGCGCGCCGCGCTGCAGCAGCTCGCCGAGCGAGGTCAGCAGGTGGCTCGCCACCAGGCGCGCCCCCTCGCTCCCGGACTGCTTGCGGTAGAGCACCGCCAGGTCGTGGATCATGATCCGCGAATGCCGCTGCACCAGGGCGTGGCCGACGGCGCCCTGGTCGAGGTAGCGGCGGAAGACCTCGAAATGGAGGTTGGCGATCGGCACCAGCACCTCCAGGTCGCTCGCCGCCACCTGGTCCACCACCTTCTCCTCCCAGCGCAGCAGCGCCTTGGCGGTGCGCAGGTCGGTGTCGCGCACGATGCGGGTCTCGAGCGCCACCAGCTCGCCGCAGGCCATGTCGGTCTGCCCGTCCGCCCAGTGCACCAGGGCCTGGCGGTAGAGCGCCGCGGCGCGGTCGTCGGTGGGCTGCTCGCCGGCGCCCAGCGGCGGCGTCGGCGCGGCCGGCGGAGCC
>JASLEW010000881.1 GCA_030150965.1 Thermoanaerobaculia bacterium
TATGAAACCCAGCGCAGTACGCGCCTATCTTTCAAGCCTCAGGCAAACGGCAACACCCTACATGTCGCTCGCGGCGGCAACGTCGTAGGATTAGCTTATGACGGAAAACGGACTGCCCTGCCTCGACCTGTTGGAGGCCACTCCTGAAATTCTCCGCGGATTAATGACGGAGCTGAGCGAAGCGGACGCCCGCTGGAAGCCGGGGCCCGACCGCTTATCAATCGCCGAGGTGCTGGCCCACCTGTCGCACTCCGAAAGCCACTGCTACCGCATGCGCCTCGACCGTTTCTTGGCCGAGACCCGTCCCGAGTTCGAGCCCGACGACGCGCAGATGTATCTCGACCTCTATCACCATGCCGACCCAGAGGATGCCTTCGATCACTTCGAGAAGCAGCGCGAGAGCAACCTCGATCTCCTCCGCAACCTCCCCGCCGGCGCGGGCGATCGCCTCGCCCTGCATAAGGAGTATGGCGAGATCACCATGTCGCAAATGTTGAATGAATGGGCGCTCCACGACCTTGGCCACATCCGCCAGATCGCCGAACTGGCCCGCGCCCGCAAGTACCAGGCCGGCGCCGGCCCGATGGCTGCCTCCTACAAACTGAAACCCTGAGTGGCCGCACACAGGCGGCGATCTAACTCTCAGAGCGTATTGTCGCTGCGAGCAGCAATCCCGAAGATGTGGTGCTTGCCCCATTCTGCGGTTGCGGAACTGCCATTGCATCCGCGTCCGCCCTGCCCGGCCAGATGAACTCCGGATCCGCGCTGTCGAAACGGGTGGCGAAGACGAAGAATCGGCTGTCACAGGAGGCACGGACGTAGGAAATGGCGGTCGCGGCCGTCGCGACCGTATGCGAGGTGAGCCACGGGCCGGGCGGCATGGCGAGCGTCGAGCTCGCAAGGTTCGCCCCGTGCTCGTCGAAGGCCTCGACGGTGCAGCTCGCCGGCTTCCCGTCGAGCGAGAAGATCCCCAGCCCGATCGAGCCCGCCGCGAGGCTGGGAAAGAGCTGGAGCGTGACCGTGGTGCCGCCGATGTAGACATCATGTTCGGTGAAGACGGGAAGTCGATAGGGCACGTCCGTCCCATCCGCGTGGCGGGCGACGAAGCGCGACGAGAACACCACGTCGGGCGAGGCCCCGAACTCCTCGATCATCGGCGGCATCCCACCGGTACCGCTCCTCTCGATGAAGCTGGTGTCGCCGGGATGGAACACAAGTTTCGCCAACCTGGTGGCCGCCTGATCCGCGACGTACAGGAGATGCGTCGAGATCACCGAGCGCTTCCCGACGTTCGTGATGACGATCTCTTGATCGTTGTCTCCGCCCGGCGGGCGGTTGGCCGTCGCCGGGATCGGTACGAACACATGCAGCCGGCGAGCCCCAGGATCGTCGGCAGCCGCGGGCAGGACGAGCAGCGTCGTCGAGGCGATGACGAGACAGAGGCAGGTCCGCAGCCGATCCGTGAGCCTGTGCATCGAGAGTCCTCCGAGAAGTCCTGTCAACGTATACGGGGGGTCGGGGGGCACCTGCCCAGGACGCTACCGCAGGCGAAGCAACCAGGAGCTGGCTGCGGGTGGACTGGCAGAGCGGCATGGTGGCGGCGGCCGAGGCCGCGGCCAGGGTGCGGATCGCCGTCGCCAGTGCGGGCGGCCGTCCCGGCCTCCGGATCCGGCGGGCATCGACGGAGAGGGGGCGGCCCCCCTGCGCGACGCGAGCCTCTACTTCCGGCCCTCCTGACGCCGGCAGGTGCCGTTCCTCGCGTGACACCTGCCGGCGGCCCGCTGTGGACCCGGCCACTGCCGGGAACGGGCTGGCGGCCCTCCCACGTGGCCGGGGAAGGGCGCTACGGGAGGTACGGGCAATGCCCGTCTGGGGGGGGAAGCCTGCAGGCCTTTGGGGCGTCGAAGTACCCGGCCACGGGACAGCAGATCTGGGGCGGCGGACAATCGGCGTTGCTGGTGCAGCTGGCGCCCGACTGACCCAAGGCCGGCAACGACGGGAACGCCGAGGCTGCCACCATGAGGACGCCCACGATGGCCAGCCGCAGCGCGGTGGACCGGCGGAGAGCAGGGAAGTCTGGAGACGATCTCATCAGCGGGATCTCCTTCGAGTCGAGAGTCGATCGTGCCGTTGAGATCCGCCACGACGGCAGATCCCCCGTGCCGGGACCAGGTCGGCGTTCGCCGCCCAGGCGGTGCCACGCCGGGCCCCTCTAATCTCTGTGCGCGCTACCCTCGCGGCCGAGCCGGAACCGCACCGCGGTGGCACGGCGGCGGGCTCGCCTCGGGCTCTGTGCTCACTCGGAGGCGGCTTCGGGACCGATCCGCACCGGCTGGGAGCCCTGTCCCGCCTGCGCTGCCACGGCCCCCCGCGCTCTCCAGGCCGAGCGGAGCATCACCACGGCGGTGTACACCACCACCACCACGACCAGCCAGCGCACCGCGCCGAGCGGCAGGGACCGCACCACGAACGCCGCCAGCAGCACCGCCGGGACGCCGCCCAGGGCGAGCCCCAGCGCGGCGCCCGCGGCGTAGCAGCGCTTGCGGATGAAGCGCAGGTTGCCTACCGGCATCAGGAAGGCGCACGACCCCATCATGATCGGGAAGGCCGCCGCGGGGCTCATCCCCAGCAGGCTCACCAGGATCATGCAGGGCGCATAGAGCCCGATGCCCAGCGTCATCAGCGCCCCGAGCACCAGGTTGCCGACGAGCGCCACGCCCAGGCGGACGCCGCTCACGCCGAGCGCGCTGCCGCCGAGCGGCAGCAGCTGGAGCTGGCTTCCGAGCATGAGCGCCGCCGCGACCAGCAGAGCGATCCCCATTCCGACCTGGATCCTGCGCCGCGGCCAGCCGGTGACCACCCCGGCCCCCAGCCACGCTCCGGCCACCGACGCGCCGATCAGCAGCAGCAGCGTCCGCATCTCGACCTGCACGATCGAGATGTAGATGAGCGCCTGGGCGACGGTCGGCACCGCCAGCCCGACGTTGAGGGTGCCCGGAATCAGCCTGTCGGGCACCACGCGGCGCAGCTTGAAGATCGACGTCGTGGTCGCGAACGACCCGATTCCCAGGGTGTCAAAGAAGGTGACCAGGAACCCGATCGCGCCATGCACCGGCCGCACCTCGGCGGTGCCCGCCTCGGGCAGCCCCTCCTCCTCGCCCCCTCCCCCTGCCCCGCCGGCCGCAGCCGCCCCCTCCACCCCACCGCGCCGCCGCGGACCGGACCGCCGTGCCCGCACCACATCCGCCGCCCACACCGCGACATAGGGCACGGTGAGCACGCCGAGGGCGGCAAAGAGCAGCTCCTTGGTGGTGACGCGCATCGCGGCAATCTTATCCTGACCGCGCCCCGCTCACCCGGGTGGCGCCTCACGGCGTCAATCGCTCCTCGAGGAAGCAACGCGGATAGTCATAACGCTGATCCAATCCGGGTCGGCGAGGACGCCAGGCGTTACCGACGGCTTGTCGGGGGTCAACGTTCGCGGCCGGTGCGGCGCGGCGGTGGCGGTGGGACTGCTGGCTCGGGGGAGCGCTGGTTCTTGACATGTACGGTGCTCCGCCGTACACTCTGGCACATGAGCAAGGTGGACGCCGCGCGGCGCCGGACAGCTGGCCGCAGCTCCCGCATCGAGGCACGGATCGCTCCCGAGGCGCTTGCCGTGGTGCGGCGGGCGGCGGAGCTCGAAGGGCGCAGCCTCAGCGACTTCGTGGTCGCCGCGGCGCAGGCGGCGGCCCGCCGCACGATCGAGGAGTCCTCGATCGTGCGGCTGTCGGTGGCGGATCAGCGGCGGTTCGCCGAGCTGCTGCTTGAGCCGAAGGCGTTGGCACCGGCGATGAAGCGGGCGCGGCAGGCCCATGCCAGGCTGATCGAATCGCGGTGAGCCCACCGTTTCTGGTCGAGGCGCTGAACGCGGGCCACGACCGGGCGTCGTTTGCAAGCGGCGTCGAGGCGCTCGACCGTTACTTCCGAGAGCAGGTCACACAGGACGTGCGCCGCCGGGCCACTCTGTGCTACGTGGCGCTCGATCGGGCGGACGGCAAGGTGGCGGGCTACTACACCCTGGCGGCGAGCGGCATCCTGCTGAGCGACCTGCCGGCGGAGCTGGCCCGCAAGCTTCCGCGCTACCCCCTGGTCCCGGTCGCGCGGCTGGGCCGCCTGGCGGTGGACCTGGCCTACCGGGGGCGCCGGCTGGGGAGCGGCCTGCTGTGGGACGCCATGCTGCGCGCCGCACGCTCCGAGATCGCCGTCTTCGCGCTGGTCGTGGATGCCAAGGACGAGCCGGCGGTGGAGCTCTACCGGAATCATGGCTTCATCCAGTTCGGCAGCCTGCCGCGGCAGCTGGTGCTGCCGCTCGCGAAGGTCGCGGCCGGCGCCGCCTCGATCAGGTGAAGAACGTCATCCTTCGCACGAACCCGCCGATGACCCGAGCCGAGAAAGCGCGCCGCATCTTGGCGATCCTCGACGCCCTCTACCCCGAGGTCGCGATCCCGCTGCAGCACGCCGATCCGTTCACGCTGCTCGTCGCCGTCGTGCTCTCGGCGCAGACGACCGATAAGCTGGTCAACGAGGTGACGCCGGCGCTTTTCGCCCGCGCCGCGACACCGCGGGCGATGGCCGCGCTGCCGGTCGGGGAGATCGCGCGGCTCATCCGCCGCATCGGGCTCACGGCGATGAAGGCGAAGCACCTGAAGCGCCTTTCCGAGATCCTGGTCGCGGAGCACGGCGGCGAGGTGCCGCAGACCTTCGCCGCCCTCGAAGCGCTCCCCGGCGTCGGCCACAAGACCGCCTCCGTCGTCCTGAACCAGGCCTTCGGCCTCCCCACCTTCGCCGTCGATACCCACATCCACCGCCTCGCCGCGCGCTGGGGCCTGTCCTCGGGCAGGAACGTCGTGGAGACCGAGCGCGACCTGAAGCGCCTCTTCCCCGAGGACGCCTGGGGCCGCGCGCACCTGGAGATCATCTACTTCGGCCGCGAACACTGCCCCGCCCTCCGCCACGACCTCGACGCTTGCCCAATCTGCTCCTGGGCCGCGTCAAGAAAGCGGAAGGAGGAGGAGCGGAGGAGGAACCGCGAGCTGGGCAGGCGGGGTCGCCTCGCCCTCCGCAAGGCATACTCCCGCCATACCGGCCGATAGCAGGCTGAACCTTTCCCTCGGCGGCCGGAACAGACGGCCAGGACATCTCTTCGTCACCGGACAGGGGGGCCGGGCCCCCTTTCCTCGACGGCGAGCGAATCGACGACGGTCTTTCCTCGATCGCTGAGCGATGTCTCCGACCGAGCTGCTGTCTTTGACCGAAAAGTGGATCGTGCCCTGAGGAGGCCAGACACCATGCAGGACCTGCCGCGTGCCAAGACGCTCCTCCTCCTCCTCGCGCTGTGCCTGCCGATGGCCCCGGCGGCGGCGGCCGCGAACGTCACCATCCAGGCCCTCGGCGACGGCTACTACCAAGCCGCCTCCTTCTCTCCCAAGGACGTGACCATCCACGTCGGCGACTCGATCACCTTCGTCAACGCGAGCGCCGGCAGCGTGTACCCCGGGTTGCACAACGTGCATGCCGACGACGAATCGTTTCTCTGTTCGGACAAATGCTCGGCTCCCAACAATGTGCCGAGCGCCAACGCCTGGAGCTTCACGATAACCTTCAACCAGGCGAAAACGTTCAACTATCACTGCGACCATCACGGCAACTACAACCTCGTCGGGATGAGCGGCACGATCACGGTGCTCGCCAACGGGTCGCCGGGAAGTCTCGCCTTCAGCTCCGCCTCCTACAGCGTCGCGAGCAGTGCCGCGAGCGCCTCGGTCTCCGTCCTGCGCAGCGGCGGCAGCAGCGGCGCGGTCTCGGTCCACTACGCGACGAGCGACGGGACCGCCCATGCCGGCACCGCCTACACGGCCGCCAGCGGCACACTCCACTGGTCCGACGGCGACTCGGGCGCGAAGAGCTTCGTCGTCCCGATCCTGCAGAACGGCGGCGGCGGCACCGTGAACCTCACCCTCACCTCGCCGAGCGGCGGGGCGACCGTCGCGTCTCCAAGCGCGGCGGTGCTGACCATCCAGGCCGCTCAAAGCTCCAGCACGCTCGGCTTTGCCCAGGTGAGCCCGAGCGTGAGCGAGGCCGCCGGCAGCGTCACCATCCTGGTCGACCGCACGGGCAGCAGCAGCGGGGCGGTCTCGGTGGGCTATGCGACGGGTGGCGGCACCGCGGTGCCGGGAACGAACTACGTCAGCACCTCGGGGACGCTCAGCTGGGCCGCCGGCGATCACTCGGCCAAGAGCTTCCTCGTCCAGGTCCTCGACGACCACGTCGCCGACGGCACCCACACGGTCATCCTCACGCTGAGCAATCCGACCGGCGGGGCGAAGCTCAATCCGGCGGTGGCGACCCTATCGATCAACGATGCCGACTCGTCCGGCGGTGCTCCCAAGGCGCCGAGCAACCTGGTTGCGACGCCGGTCGACATCGGCGACATCAAGCTGACCTGGACGCTCAACTCCACGACTCAGACGGGCCTCGTGATCCAGAGCCGGCGGCTCGACGGCACCTACACCACCCTCGCCAGCGGGCCGTCGAGCGCCACCGCCACCGAGTTCACCGTCTCGGGGCTCACCGCGGCCACGGGCTACGCCTTCCACATCGCGGCGAGCAATTCGTCGGGCGTCTCCGCCTACAGCAATGAGGCCACCGCCTCGACCGACGCCACACCGGCGCCCTGCGTTGCCGGCCCGCAGACCCTGTGCCTCGGCGACGGCGGGCGCTTCCAGGTGCAGACCTCCTTCGTCGCCGCCAGCCAGAAGGGCATGGGCACCGCGCTACCCCTCGCCGGCAACCCCGACTCCGGGTTGTTCTACTTCTTCGACGCCAGCAACATCGAGATGCTGATCAAGCTGCTCAACGCCTGCGCGCCACCCTTCAACCGCTACTGGGTGTTCTTCGCCGCCACCACCAACGTGCAGTTCACCGTCACCGTGATCGACACCCAAACCGGGGCCGTGCAGACTTACTTCAATCCCCTCAATCAGGCGGCGATCCCGGAGCAGGACACCAACGCCTTCGCCACCTGCCCCTGAGCCTGCTACGAGGGCGCGGGTCGTTCCGCGGGACCGGCGTTCACGCTCGACGCCGCCGGCCACCGGGTTCTGGAGCAGCGCCAGCGCCTCGTCAGCGGCACGGCGGTCACCGACGCCCCCGCCATCTACAGCTACTCGACCACCGAATCACAACTAGCCGGCGGCGCCCTCGACGAGCTGCACGTTCGATCCGTTGAACCGGCTACTACACGTATAATGGCCATGGCGCCTTGGTCCAGCAGACCGACGCCCGCAAGATCGTGATCACCCGCCAGCTTGACCCTGCCGACTGCCTCAGGTTGATCCGGGCAGCTATCGATTCTGCCAACTGGGACGCCTCGTTCAACTTCGCATGTCGATGAGCTGCGCAGTGGTGCGAGGAAGGCATCAGGGAGGGCCGAGGCGCCGGCCCGGCCCAGTTTGCGCAATGGGCTTGCTCTTCCTGTGCCTGCCCGCCCTGCAAGCCCAGACGCTGCGCTGCAAGATCGCAGGACAGGTGGTCGATTCGTCCGGAGCTCCGTTGGATGGAGTTGCTGTCGTGCTTGCGGGCCCCGGTGCTGATGGCGCGCAGGTCACCAGTGATCGTGGCGAGTTCTGCTTCACTGAGATTGGAAACGGACCTGCGACCTTGACCATGAGCAGGAGGGGCTTCGCCACGACCGCGATCAAGGATCTCCTTGTGCCCGATGGAGAGCGGCTTCAGGTTAGAGTCGTGATGGGCCAGCCAATCCTCGTAACCGAGGCTCTGGGGGAAGAGCAAGCGCGGCCCTCCCCCGAAGGCGCCGGAGCATCCTGGGATGAGGGAGGCCTGACCTGCAAGCTCAGAGATCCGTGGCCACTTCTCTTGAGTCTCACCAAGAGCGGCCGCGGTCGCAGCGGCCGTCTGGACACTGGGGCGGGCACGAAGCCGCGGATTGACGAGTCGCCGAACGCCGAATGCTCGGCTCCACCGCTGGCTTACCTCGAGGTGGTGGCGATTGCTGAGCGCGGCATTCAGGCAATGGGGACAGACCTGAGAGATTTTCGGAACCACACCAAGATCAGCGTGTCATCATCTGGCTGCAACTACCTTTTTCTGGCAGTGCCAACAGCGGACACGAGCGGCGAAGAGCCTCTTTCGATGATCATCGACCGGTCCGGTCAGATCCTCTCCTGGCCATGGTGCTGCGTCCCCGGGATCTTCACCGCGCCATCTCGCGGCCCCGGAGATCATCGCCTGGCCGCTTGCGCGGCAGGCCTCGGCGAACCGTGATGCCGGTCAGCGGTCGAGGATCATCCCGCGGGCTTCCAGGAAGGCTGCCAGGCCGGCACGCAGCTGCGTCTCCTCTTCCCTGCTGTCGGCGGCGCACATCTCCTGCAACCACACGAACGCGGTTCCGGCCGGGAATTGGGCGAGCTTCGCTTCGAGCTCGGCCAGCGACGGCAGGGTGTACTGTGCCACGGTGAAAAGCCGCTTCCCGTCGCCTAGGACGTAGCTGCTCAGCCAAACTCTTCCATTTTCATCGGGCCCCAGCAGGTTCTGCAGCCAGGCTTTCCCCTCGTTCGGGCCGGAACCGAGATCCCGCAGCCTCTCGAGCTGCGCCCGATCGGCCAGCCAGCTCGGCGAGCGGGCGAGCGCCTGGCGCAGGGCTTCGAGCAGCGATGCCTCGCGGTAATCCGCGGCCTCCCGCAGCTCCCGCTCGCGTCCCTGCCACTTCGCATGCCAGCGCTCCAGCCGGCGCCACAGCGGCGCTTCGGCGGCGGGCGACCCATGACTTCCGAGGACCTTGGCGGCATCGATCGCCACGTCCAGATCGGAATCGTCCAGGTGCGCGATGGCGATCTCCTCCAGCTCGGGGGAGTAGAAGAGCTTGCCCACCTCTTCCAGCACGGCTCGGAAGCAGACCGGATGATCCTCCTGCGGCGGCGTGTCCAGCAGCTCCCTGAGCTTGGCGCTGCCGAGGGCCGGATCGACCCGCAGAAAGTAGGCGATGAAGGGTGGCTGCAGGCACATCCCCCGATTGAGCTGGTTGGCGTAGTAGGCGCGGACCCTGGGGAGCATGGCCGGGGTCGCGTAGCGCGCCACCAGGAAGGAGATCTCGCTCATCCCCGCCATGCTTGGGCCGATCTCTTCGAGGTGCCCGACGATCACCTGCTCCAGGTTGGCCGCGGCCTCGTCGGGCAGGAGGCCCAATGCCTCCGGCCCAACCCGTGGGACGGGCCGCTGCGCCTCCTGGAGCAGCAGCGGCGTCGCCTCGTCGGGCGCCAGCTCGTGCAAACGTCGCAGGGCCAGGGTCTGGAGGCTCTCCCCTCCCAGCCATGGCAGGGGCGGCGGCGCTTCGTAGATGCGGCGGAGGACGGGGATCATGGCCGGCCCGCGCACGGTGGCCCAGCGAATGGAGAGCAGCAGGTGCTGCTGGTCGGCGGCGAGCGCGGAGAAAACCGCCGCGATCTGGCGGCGCAGCGGCTCGCCCAGCTCGGGGGCAACGATCGGCGCCCTGCCCATCTGCGTTCCCGTCAGGTCGAGCAGGGTCCACAGGCCGACCGGCATGGCGCGGCCCGCCTTGCGCGGAATTGCCGCCAGGAGCCTGGCGGCGTACTGCCGCAGGGCGCGATCCATCCGCTGCTGCAGGAGGCGCGATTGGCCGGGTGGCAGGAACCGCGGTGTCCGCCCGAAGCCTGCCGGGGACACGGCGGCGGAGCCGGCACGGTTTGCGGCGAGGAGCGCCAGGTTGCGCAGGAACCAATCGTCGACCAGCCCGCCGGGCGCATCCAGCTGCCGCTCCATCGCGGCGATCGCCACCCGCCGCGCGGGCGAGCCGATGAGGCCAAACATGAGCTCGAATCTGCACTCGCGGTCGTCCGGGTCATAGCGGCGCGCCATCTCGCGTACAGCGGCGGACGAGCCGAGGAAGCGGAGCGTCCTGCACGCTTCCAGGCGCGCCTTGTCATCGGTCTTGGCGTCCAGGGTATGGACCGCCTGCGCGAGGACGCGGCCCGACCAGCCGGCGTCCGCGGCGGCGATGGTCAGCTCGACCAGGTTCGACGAGACGCTGACCGGTGCGCCCGAGAAACCTCCCTCATTGGTCTCTCGCCCGTCCGACACGCGATGCGAGGTGACGTAGAGGCGGAAGGTGCCCGGCCGGTCGAAGCGAACCCACTCGTTGAGCTGCAACATCAGTTGCTGCGGCCTCTCGTCGAGGATGGAGACGGCGCGCAGGCCGCCGCCGAACCATCCGCCCTGGCTGGAGAAATACTCCCAGAGCGGATCGGCGGCGCCGGTTGGCCGATCGAGATAGATCTCGTCGCTTTCAAGGCGCCCGCTGCCATCGTAGGCCGCCTTGTCGAGCTGGTATCGGCCCGGGCTGCTGCTGGCGAAGGCGATCTCCAGCGGGATGACCTCGCCCTGGCGGAACCGGCTGGTCGAGGAGGCGACGCGCAGCGTCAGCGACAGGTCCGGCGGGTTGGCGGCGACCGCCCGGCGGTGCTGGGCCGCGAATGGGGCGTCGGTTGGAGTGGCGGCGTGGCTCTGGGCAGCCGCCGGGTGGCGCCAGCCGGCGAGGAGAGCGGCGGCGGCGAGCAGCAGGCAGCGCGCCGGCTTGAACTGGGCGCGCATCGCGGGCTTGTGCCTCCTGCTGGGAAACCGCATGCGCGAGATCTTACAGCGGTCTGAGAAAGGAGGGCTGGTGAGCGCGGCGCCGAGCGCCGCGGTGCGGCGGGGAGGGAGCGGCGGTAGGCACCAGTAATCTCGGCGCCATCCTCTTGGAGTTTCTCTGGCGGTCCGCTGGACGGCAGCGGGCCGCCCTTTTTTCGGCAGCGCGTCGGTGCGGTATGGATGCCAGGGGCGCGACCGCTCCGCCCGTCACCAGCCCCTTGGCCCGGCTCCGCGGGCGGCGCGAGCCTCCTGCTCGCCTGCCTCATTCCACCTCTCCTGACGCCGGTTTCTCATCGCACCTCGCCGAGCCCCCTGGAGCCGCTGGGTCACCGAAAAGGCGACCTCCTCCTGTTAGCGGTATTAATCTGACAACTCGGCGAAAATATAGCATGGAGCGGCTAGAAGCATACATAATGGCGCGCCGGGAGAAAGGTGAAGAACTTTCGCTCCAGATTCTGAAGGTTCAATCGAGCTGTGGCCTGTCCTCGTCCAGCGGTACGATCACCGCAAATTCCGGAACACAGCACCACGGCCAGCTGAGCACTTCTCCGCTGCGCGCGATCCGAATGGCATAATGTTGGGTAGTCGTCGGTGCAGCACGAGCGATTCCCGACACGATATAGTCACATCCATCGGCCGTCACGTCGATTGAGTAGGTCTGTTCGAACTTGTCCGGGTCTTCTCCGGTTACGCGGACCGCTTGCCTGACGATCTGTACAAGCTTCTGCCGGCTCAGCTCTGGCCCACAGGCGCCGTGGTGCGCAGCAGGCACAGTCTTGGCCTGTGGCACACAGCAAGCCGCACATAGAACGAATGGCAGCATCGCTGCGCGATTCCACAAGGCAGCTCTCATCTGCAACCAAACTTGCCCTGATCTGTAAGGGCTGTGTTAATAGAGCTCTGGATGGCGTTGAGACAGGTCGGGTCGCCCGCACAAGCCGTCTTCCCGCTTTGCAGGCACGAAATCTCGACCTGGTATGCGACGCACTCGCTGCGACTGCGGTCTGCTGGGCTTGCGTAGGTTGCCGGTACCACGGGCCCGCATGACTGAGGACAACGAGGTTGATCGAACACATGCCACTGCTCGTGCTCGAGAAGGCAGTGGATAAAAACGCCGGCCACTCTCTCTTTATGCAGATCCGTGAATTTCCAGCCCTTTGCGCATGGGGTATTCACGCCATTGCAGCAAACGGTTGTTCCGGCCGCGCCAGGCGGGAAAAGATCCTGTTTCAGCGCGGAGCTGCAGCAGGAGACATCAAACCCTGGGAGCGTACTGGCCGTGGGCGCGGCCTGAAGGCCAAGGCGATCGAGCAATACGAGTGGACGCTCGTTGGCATAGGTGTAAGCTGTAAGTGCCTGAGTTATGCGCAACGGATCCGCCTGAATGTATCTGCCGGTGTTCAACTCGTACCAGCGGCTGACATTGTAGTAGGTCTCGGATTGAAGGCTTCCCTCCCAAACCACGTCATCCCACTGCCCTGGCAGCCGATGGAAGATCCCCGAGCTCTGCGCGCTCGGCGTCGTGTAGTCGCGGCCAAAAGGCTCGAAGCCGCCGCTCCAGCGCGCCAGGCCGGCGGCGTTGCTCGCCAGGTTCGGAGTGCCGAGATGATCGACGCTCAGGTAGGTCACCACGCCCGACCCCGGAGGCCCGTCGAGCTGAGCCACCGGGCGGCCGGCAAAGTAAAGCAGCCGCGTCTGCGCCTGCACGGTGCCGGTGAAGAAGTTCTGCTGCTGCCGAAAGTAGAGAAGCCCGTCCGAGCTGTAGGTCGGCGCGGTCACCAGCGGTCCGCAGTCGGTGACCGCATTGCGCGCGCTCGCGAGGAACCCGCGGCCGTCGTAGCTCAGGGTGGCGATTGCGCGCACCGTCTCCTCGGTTATCCGCGAGAGCTTGCCCGAGGCGTCGGCTGCGAGGTCGAGGTGCGAGGTCGGCGCCGCCTCCAGGATCACGTTGCCGGCCTGGTCGGTCGTCAGGTACTTGGTGCCAGCGCTATTGGCGAGACTAATCGACTTGAGGATGGGTGTGTCGCCCGCGGGGCTCGCTCCATTAGGCTTGTAGTTGTAGGTGTCCTGGACGCCGCTATTCCGGTTCTCACTGAGCCGGTTGCCGATGGTGTCGTAGACCCAGGTGCGGGTGCCCCATAGGGACGAGGCGTTGGCCTGGGTCAGGAAGTACTGGAAGTCCTGGTAGGCGAACGTGCGCCCGGGGGCGATGGCGGTGATATTGCCGGCGGCATCGGTCGAGTACGTCCACGCCAGGAGCGCGCCGGCAGAGATGGCCGTGGGGTAGTAGCGCTGGTCGAAGGTATGCGTCTCGGTGACGCCGTTCGCCAGGTGGAGGATCTGGAGCGGGCCGGCAGGCGAGTAGACTGTCGGGGCCGCGGGGGTCGAGGTGACGATCGGAATCGTCGTGCCGCTGCAGGCGCTGGCGCCGCCGGTCGTCGAGTAGGCGAGCGAGGCGTGGCGGTCGGCGGCGTCGAAGGTGTAGCAGGCGGTAACGTTGCCTGGGTAGAGGATGGAGGCGCGGTTGCCGTTGGCGTCGTAGCTGTAGGCGAGAGCCCCATCTTGAAGAACCTGGCCGAAGAGATCATAGGTGTAGGCGACAGTTGTGCCGCTTCGCGTGATCGAGGAGAGCCGGCCGATCGGGTCGGTACCCGTCGCGGTCGTGGTGTCGTAAGTGTACGCCGTGGTCAGCGATGAGTCGGTCGAGTAGCTCACCGAGAGCGGCCGGTCGGCCGAGTCGAGCTGGCGGGTGGTCACGATCTTCCGGGCGTCGGTCTACTGCACAAGAGCGCCATGCCCGTTATAGGAATAGGTCGTCGTGCCAGTCACTGGCGACGTCTGGCTGGTCAGCAGGTCGCGGTCGCTGGTGACGTAAGTGGTCTGGTTGCGCTCGGAGTCGGTGACCGAGGCCAGGTGGTCCTGGAGATCATACGAGTAGCCGGTGCTCACCATCCCGCCACCGCTCCCGCCCCAGGGCTGACTGACCTGGGTGAGCCGGTTCAACGGGTCGAACGCGTAGCTCATCGAGGGGGCCGCCGGCTGGTTGTGATTCGGGTCCCAAACCGAGATCAGGTTGTTGTCACAGTCGTAGCCGAACTGCGTGGTGCTCTGCGCGGCCGGGTTGGCCGGATCGCCGGCCGTCATGCTGTCCAGGTGGCAGGTGGTCGAGTAGCTGTAGCTGGTGGTGGCGTCGGTGACTGGCGAGCCGCTCACGATGCGCTGCCGCTGCTCCAGCACCCGGTGGCCGGCGGCGTCGAGGGTGTACACGGTCTGCTCGAGGGGCTGGGCCGCGGCGCAGCCGGCCTGGCGCGCCATCGAGGTCAGGCGTCCGGCAAAGTCGTACCCATAGGCGATGGCGTTGCCGGCCGGCAGCTGCACGCACGTGAGGTCACCCAGCGCGTCGTAGTTGTAGGTCGTGGTCAGGGGCTGCGCCGAGCCGTAGCCCTGGGTGACGGAGAGCACGCGGTTGAGCACATCGAACGTCGTGTGCGTCCGCATGCCGTTCACGTCCGTCACGTCGGTCTGGCGGTTCCAGGCGTCGTACAGGTAGGAGGTGACCGCGTCGAGCGGCGGCGCGCCGGTCACCGGGTCGGAGCGCGTCGCGGCCAGGAAGCCGTTGCTCGCGCCGCTCTGGAAAGAGTACGCCGCCGCGTCATTGGTGGTGCTCGGCGTGTCGGGCGGATTGATCAGGCCGGGCAGGCCGGCCGCGCTGTAGTTCGAAAAGGCGGTCTGCAGGCTGAACGTGCCACCGGTGTACGTCGCCTCGCTGCCGGAGGCGGTGCTGGTGAGCAGGTTCCCCTTCGCGTCGTAGGTCAGCGCCGTGGCACGGGTGCCGGCGGGCGCGTTGCCGGGTGGCGAGAACGGCCCGGTGACGCTGGCGACGAAGGCCGGAAAGGCTGCACTGTAGGTCCAGGCCGTCTGCCGCTGCACCAGCGACGGCGAGGTCGAGACCGTCTCCACCTTGGTGAGCTGCCGCCCCAGGGCGCTGTAGGTGAAGCCGGTCGAGAAGCCGCGCCCGTCGGTCATCGTCGTCGGCAGCAGCGGGTTCGCGGGGTCGGCGTAGGTGAAGGCCGGATCGGCGGCGTTGCCGCAGAAGGGGCACTGGCCGGTGACCTGCAGCACCCGCACCTTGCTCGTCCCGGCGGCGCCGGCGCGGCCCGGATCGCGGCCCAGGGTGAAGGTGCCGGTCTGCACTATGTCCTGGTTGACGCCGGA
Organism: Thermoanaerobaculia bacterium; assembly: GCA_030150965.1. Classification (GTDB taxonomy): domain Bacteria; phylum Acidobacteriota; class Thermoanaerobaculia; order Multivoradales; family UBA5704; genus JASLEW01. Next base: position 14,923 of record JASLEW010000881.1, read on the forward strand.
GACCACCGTGCGCCTGATGAGCGTTTGCAGCGTCGTCGTCGCCGGCAGCGCCGGGTTGTCGAAGGTGAGCTGGTAGGCGTCGGTGGCGTCGGGGCCGGACAGCGACGGGTCCCCGCGCCAGGCCGCCACCACGTTGCCGCTGCTGTCGTAGATGAACTCGGCCTCGATGCGGCTGGTGCTGTGGCAGTCGGTCAGCATCACCTGCGTGAGGTAGCCCGGGTGGTTGGGGTCGCTGTAGAGGAAGTTCCACGAGGTGCCGACCGACAGCCCCGGGCACAGGTCGGGGCGGCCGATCGACACCAGGTCGTCGCCGTTCCAGCTGAACGTCCACGTTCGGCTCGTCACCCCATCCGTGCCCACCTCGGTAAGCGAGGCGAGCTTGCCGCTCGTCCCTCCCACATAGCTGAAGTTCTCCCGCCGCCCGTCG
>JASLEW010000890.1 GCA_030150965.1 Thermoanaerobaculia bacterium
CGCTCCGCGCGCCCCCGGGCCGGCCGCCGCCGGCGCCGCCGCGAGCCACGGCGTCGCCGGATGGGCCAGGGCCTCGGAGCCCGGCAGCAGGCCGAGCGCCGCCAGGGCGTCGTGGGCCACGGTCTCCTCGCTCTCCCCGCCCTCCTGGAGGCGCAGCACCAGGCGGCGCATCGCATCCTCGTCGAAGGCGCCGGCCAGGAGCCCCAGGGCGTCGCCGATCTCGGGATGGGCGGCGAGCGCGGCGCCGCGCACCAGGGGCGCCGCCTGGTAGGGCGGAAAGAAGCCGCAGTCGTCGCGCAGCACCGTGAGGTCGTAGAGCAGCAGGCGGGCGTCGGTGGTGTAGACGTCCAGCAGGTCGATGCTGCCGCCGCGGACCGCCTGATACTTGAGCGTCTCCTGCATCGACTGGACGCTGCCGAAGCGGATGCCGTAGGTGCGCTGGAGGCCGGGCAGGCCGTCGGGGCGCTGCAGGAACTCGTGCCCGAAGGCGGCCCGCAGGCGCGGCGCGACGCGCGCCAGGTCGGACAGGGTCGCCAGGTGCTCGCGGCGGGCCAGCGCCGCCGGCACCGCGATCTCGTAGGCGTTCTCGAAGCCGAGCGGCGCCAGCCACCAGAGGTTCCACCGCTCCAGGAAGTCGAGCCGCACCCGCCGCAGGGTGGCGGCGGCGCCGCCCGCGGGCGGCAGGCCGAGGATCGACACCAGGCCGGTGCCGGTGTACTCGGGGTAGATGTCGATCGCGCCGTGGTTGATCGCGGCGAGGCAGACCTGGGTGCCGGCCAGCCCCAGCCGCCGCTCGACCCGCAGCGCGGTGCGCGCCTCGATCAGCTGCGCGAACATCTCGCCCAGCAGGCGGCTCTCCTCGAAGTTCTTGGAGCCGACCACCACCGTGCCGCGGGAGCCGCCGATGCCGCTCCACGCGGGCGCGGCGGCCAGCAGCAGGGCGCCGCAGAGCGCCGCCCGCGACAGGCGGTGGCCCCGCCGGGAGGGGCGGGCGGGCCCCATGCCAGCGGCCGATCGCGGCTGAGGTGCGTGAGCGGCAGTCAGAAGGCGCATGCGGGGGACCGGAAGGGGGGCTGGTTGGGGGGGGTGGCCGGAGGATCGGATCGCGGGTCGGTGGCGGGTCAGCGCTCGGGCTTCCCCGAGGAGACAACCGGCGCGCCCGGGGGGAATATTGCCGCATCCGGCGCCCCCGGCAGGCCGCCGCGGAGGGCCAGCAGCTGGCGCACGTAATCGTCGGCGGGCGACGCCAGGAGCTCCGCCGGGCGCCCCAGCTGCAAGAGCCGGCCGCCGCGCATCACGCCGATGCGGTCGCCGAGGCGGAAGGCCTCGCCGAGGTCGTGGGTGACCAGGAGCGTGGTCTTGGCCAGGCGGCGCTTGAGCTCCAGGAACTGCTCGTGCAGCTCCAGGCGGGTGAGCGCGTCGAGCGCCCCGAACGGCTCGTCGAGCAGCACCACCGGCGGGTCGGCGGCGAGCGCCCGGGCGAAGGCGACCCGCTGGCGCTGGCCGCCGGACAGCTCGGCCGGGTAGCGGCGGGCGTGCCGGACGGGATCGAGCCCGACCACCTCCAGCATCTCGCGCGTGCGCTCGCCGCGCCGCCGCGGATCCCAGCCGAGCAGGCGCGGCACCAGCTCGACGTTGCGGGCGATCCGCCAGTGCGGCAGCAGGCCGCCGTCCTGGGGCACGTAGCCGATGCTCCGCCGCAGGGCGATGGCGTCGGTCGCCCCGACCGCCCGTCCGCCCACCCGCACCTCGCCGGAGGTGGGCTCGGTCAGGCGGTTGAACAGGCGCAGCAGCGTGGTCTTGCCGCTGCCGCTCTCGCCCACCAGCGCCAGGGTCTCGCCGGCGGCGACGGCGAGGCTCACGCCGTCCAGGGCGCGGGTGCCGTCGGCCCACCTCTTGCCCACCTCGACCGCTTCCAGTGTGACCGCGGGACCCTCGGCAGCGGCTGGCACGGGCGTAGTGTACCCGCAGGGCTATCGCAACCGCGTGACGATCTCGACCCGCGAGCTGAGCGTGCGGTGCACCGGGCAGCGGTCGGCGATCTCCAGCAGGCGGGCGGTCTGGCCCTCGGTGAGCGCCCCCCCGAGCTCCAGGTCGCGCTCGATGCGCTCGATCCTGGCGTCGCTCTTGCCGCACTCCGCGCAGTCCCTGGCGTGGTCCCGGAAGTGCCGCAGCCGCACCCGCACCTCCCCGAGCGGCAGCTGCTTGCGCTCGGCGTAGAGCCGCAGCGTCATCGCGGTGCAGGCCCCCAGGGCCCCCAGCAGCAGCGCATAGGGCGTCGGCCCCGCATCCGCCCCGCCCTCGGCCACCGGCTCGTCGGCCACCACGACGTGCCTGCCCGACCGCACCTCCTGGAGCAGCGAGTGAGGATGCCCGGTGACCTCGACGACCCCCCGCGGCAGGGCCGCCCCCTCGCCGGCCGAGGCAGCAGCGGCGGCAGCGCCCGGGTCCGCCGTTCCCTCCTGAGCCGCGGTGCCGGCGGCGCTCGGGCTCGCCGTTCCCTCCATGGCCGCGGCAGGGGCAGTGCCGGCCTCCGCTGTTCCGACCTGAGCCGCGGTGGCGTTCGTCCTCGCCGTTCCGTCCTGAGCCGCGGCGCCGGCATCGGCGCCCGTCTCCAGGTAGCGCCCGGCCCAGGCCGCGAGGACGGCCCCGACGTGGGCCGCATCGCGAGGGTCGGACAGCAGATGGTCGGCGCTCCCCAACGACACGAAGCTCTTGGGATGGCGGGCCTCCAGGAACAGGCGCTCCGCATGGTCGATCCCGACCACCCGATCCACCGGCGAATGAAAGATCAGCAGCCCCTTGCCCAGGTGGGCGAGCGAGTCCCGCAGGTGGTCCTCCGCCAGATCCGCGAGCAGCTGCCGCCGCACCCGCACCGGCCGCGGCCCGCCCAGGTCGAGCGTCACCCCCGAGTCGCCCGCGTCTCCACCGTCGGCCTCTTCCGCCTCGGCCGCCCTTCCGGCCTCTCCCGTCCCCTCCTGCCGCCTGTTGGCTGCTTCCGTCTCTTCCGAGATCTTTCCGGCCCCTTCCGTCCCCGCCGCCGGCTGTCCGGCCCCTCCCGTTCCCATCGGCGCCTGTCCGGCCGCCTCCCGCCCCGCCGGCGTCTTCCCGTCTCCGGCCGCCTCCGACTCCGCCGTCCGGCCCTCCCTCCCCGCCGCGCCGCTCCCGGTCCCGCCCAGCCGCGCCGCCAGCTTCCGGTGCAGGTGCCGCGTGTCGCTGGGAGCCCCGATCGTCGCCACCGCCACCGCCTCGGGGATCCTCCCCGCCGCCGCCAGCATCGCGGTCCCGCCCAGGCTGTGCCCCACCAACAGGGCGGGCGCCCGCCCCTCGCCGCGCAGGAAATCGGCCGCCGCGATCAGGTCCTGGACGTTGGAGGAGAAGTTGGTGTCGGCGAACTCCCCCTCGCTCTCGCCGATGCCGGTGAAGTCGAACCGCAGCACCCCGAACCCGCGGGCCGTCAGCTCGCGGCAGATCCCCCCCGCCGACCGGAGGTCCTTGGAGCAGGTGAAGCAATGGGCAAACAGCGCATAGGCGACCGGCTCCCCCGTCGCGGGCCCCTCCAGCCGCCCGACCAGGGTTCCCCCCTGCGATCCAGGAAAACGGACATGCTCGCGGGACATCCGCGGATCCTAGCACCCGCCGCCGCCCCCCTCGGCTCCCCGGTGCGGCGCTGATCTCAGTTGGCATTCCCCACCAGGGTGCCGGCCCGTGTGGATACCCCCGGTGGAATCTGATACGCCTGGCTCGCCCGATGCGAGGTCCAACCCCTGCCGACCCTGACCCGGGCCGGACGAGGCCAACCCCGTTCGCATGAGGCCAACCCCGGTCGCGTGAGGTCGGCCCCGGCTCGGATGAGGCCAACCCCGGCTCGGATGAGGTCGGCCCCCGGGGGGTCGGATGAGAAAGCGTGCGCTCAGGCCGGGGCCGGCGTTTGTCCCCCTCGGCGGCGTTAAGGAGCGGCGAGCCCTCCTCCGCCGCGAACGCGCGCACACGCTGCCGAGCCGCGGGCACGCCGACGAGGGGGAGCAAACGCCGGTCCCGGCCGTGGCAACACCCGCTCGCCCACCTCCCCCGCTCCCGGCTCCCGCTCCCCGCTCCCCGCGCTCCGCTCCCCGCGCCCCGCGCCCCGCGCCACCCCTTTCACCCCACCCCCGTCCCCTCCAGACCTCCCCAGGCATCAACGCCGTCATCATGAGGAGACGTACCGGCCGTCCCCCCTCCCCCCAGATCTCGCCACTTTCTCCGTAAACCGAAGATCCTAAAAGCACATCGCCTCACCTCCCACCTCTGGCACACTTCTTGTTCTATCTCCTGGGCGACGAAGGAGAGACGCGATGCCCCGGACCCCCGCAGCCCAGCCCCGACCGACCCCGAGCACTCCGTCCCAAACCAAGCTTGGGCCGGCCGGGTGGACCGCGGCTCCGGGTGCATCCCGTCTTTCGTCCGGTACCCGGGAGGACGGCGGATCGGCCGCCGGCTAGCGCCCCGGAGCTGGCTCGTCACACGAAAGGACAGTCTCCTCTCCCAAGCGCCGGGGTGGGTCTCCACCCTCCGCCCGCCCCGGCCACTTTTTTCACCCCGTATAATCGAGCCGTGAATGACGACGCCCTACCGGCGCCCAGGGTCGTGCCGCGGTCCGAGCATCCGATCTCCCGCAACGACATCAACAAGAACGCCGTCAAGATCCTCTACCGCCTGAACAAGAGCGGCCACCTCGCCTACCTGGTGGGCGGCGGCGTGCGCGACCTCCTCCTGGGACGCAAACCCAAGGACTTCGACGTCGGCACCGACGCCCGACCGAACGAGGTCCGCCGCCTCTTCGGCAACTCCCGCATCATCGGCCGGCGCTTCCGCCTGGTCCACGTCTACTTCCAGGACGGCGACGTCATCGACGTCTCGACCTTCCGCCGCGACCCCGACCCCGCCGAGCAGGCGGGCGAGGGCGCGGGCGAGCTCCTCATCACCAGCGACAACACCTACGGCACCCCGCGCCAGGACGCCTTCCGCCGCGATTTCACCATCAACGCCCTGTTTTACAACGTCGCCGACTTCTCCGTCATCGACTATACCGGCGGCATCGAGGACCTGCGCCGCCGCCTGGTGCGGGCGATCGGCGATCCCGGCGTGCGCTTCCAGGAGGACCCGGTGCGCATGCTGCGCGCCTGCGAGTTCGCCGGCCGCCTCGGCTTCAGCATCGAGGCCCGCACCCAGGAGGCCATCCACCAGCACCGCCGCGAGCTGGAGAAGGCCTCCCCGGCGCGGGTGACCGAGGAGATCGTCCAGCTCCTGCGCTGCGGCCATGCCGGCGGCGCCATGCAGTGGATGCTGGAGCTGGGCCTCCTGGAGGTCCTCCTCCCCGAGGCCTACGCCATGCTCGCCGCCGACCAGCGCGGCCTGGGCAACTTCGGCCAGATCCTGCCGGTCATCGACCGCCTCATCTCCTCCGGCCGCGTGCTGCCGGACACCGCTCTGCTCGCCGCCCTGCTGCTGCCCAAGGTGATGCTGCGGCGCGACGACATCGAGGCCATCGACCAGCGGGCGATGAGCCGCGCCGCCATCGAGGAGCTGGTGGAGGAGGAGACGGCGCCGCTGCTCGCCCGCTTCACCCTGTCGAACCTCAAGGCGCAGCAGATCCGCCATGCCCTGGTCGGCTTCTACCGCCTGTGCGAGCCGCGCTGGAGCATCCCCGAGCGCGTGCGCTTCGCCCGCCGCGCCTTCTTCGACGACGCGCTCCTGCTGTTCGAGCTGCTGGTCGAGGCGACCGGCGAGGGCGGCGCGGCGCTCGCTGAGTGGCAGCAGGCGGCGCGGCGCCGGGCGGCGGTGGCGGCGTCGGCGGCGTCGCCGGTCGCCTCGACCAGCAGCTCGAACAGCAGGAGCGCGTCGTCGAAGAAGGCGCGGCGGGCGAAGCGCACGCGCTCGGGGATGCTC
>JASLEW010000920.1 GCA_030150965.1 Thermoanaerobaculia bacterium
CAGCGGCCAAGCCCGGCGCCGCCGGCAAGGCGCTGCGCGTCCTCTTCATCGGCAACAGCCTGACCTACGCCAACGACCTGCCGCTGATGGTGCAGGCGCTGGCGCGCGCCGCCGGCCTCGAGCTCGACGTCGAGCAGGTCACCCACGGCGGCACCGCGCTCGACGACCACTGGAACGACGGCGACGCGCAGCGCGCGCTCGCGCGCCGGCGCTGGGACGTGGTGGTGCTGCAGCAGGGCCCCTCGTCGCTGCCCGAGAGCCGGGCGCACATCCGCAAGTGGACGGCGCAGTTCGCCGATCCGATCCGCCAGGCCGGTGCGCGGCCGGCGCTGTTCATGGTCTGGCCCGACAGGTCGCGGCTGTCGTTCTTCGACGACGTGCGCGAGTCCTACTCGCAGGCGGCGGCCGACGTCAACGGCATCTTCCTGCCGGCGGGCGAGGCCTGGCGCGCCGCCTGGCGGCGCGATCCCGCCGCGCCGCTCTACGCCTACGACGACTTCCACCCGGCGGTGGCCGGCTCCTACGCCGCCGCGCTCTCCATCTTCGGCATCCTCTGCCACCGCTCGCCGCAGGGGCTGCCGGCGCACCTGGAGCTGGCCAACGGCCAGACGGTGCGCGTCCCGGAGGATCTCGCCAAGCTCCTCCAGGACGCGGCGGCCGAGGCCAACCAGAAGTTCGGCCGGCCCTGACCGGCGCGGCTCCTGCCGCGCGAGCCGAGCAACAATGTGACAGGAAGGGAGCGCCCCACGCGGGGGCGTCTCCCTCTCCCCCACCTACGCCTGCGCCGCCGCCTCGGCGGTGACCGCCGCCGCGGCCGCCGGGGCCTCGGCGGTCGGCGCCGGCTCGGGCTTCGGCTCGGGGGCCGGCGCCGCCTTGCGCACCGCGTCGGGCAGCTCGGTCTCCAGGTTGCGCACGTGCGGATCGAGGAAGCCGGCCAGCGCCACCAGCGCCGGCAGCAGGCCGAGCACCATCATCATCAGGGCGATGCCGCGGCCCGGGCCGACGCCGATCAGCCGGCCGGCGCTGCCGGCCAGCAGGCCGCCCGCGACCATCATCGGGTTGAACACCCGGTCGGCCAGCGGACCGGCCGAGAAGTCGCCGATCGGCACGGTGAACTGCGCGATCATGCGCCGCACCGCGAACACCCGCCCCTGCACATCGCCCGGCGTCTTGCTCTGCCAGATCGCCTGGCTGGAGGCGTTGATCAGCGGGATGGTGATGTACCAGAGGAGGACGCCCGCGCCCACCAGCCACAGGTTCGGCCGCGCGCCGACGATCAGGTAGCAGAGGCCCATCGCCGCCCAGCCGCCGAGCACGCCGTAGATCTTGCGCTTGGGGCCGCCGGTCGTGCTCATGATGAGGCCGCCGAGCAGCATGCCGACGCCGACCACGCCCATCACCGTGCCCACCCTGGCCTCGCTGGAGAAACCGAGCACCATCGGCAGCAGGGCGACGCCGCCCATCGACGCCACCAGGTTGAACAGCGCGAAGTAGAGCAGCAGCCGCATCATGCCCGGCCGCTGGCGGATGAAGGTCCAGCCGAAGGCCGCCTCCTTCCAGATCGATCCCTTGGCGCTCGCCCCTTCGGCGCTGCGCTCGGGCCGCGGGATGGCGACCGGCAGCAGCACCGCGGCGGCGACCAGGAAGGTGGCGAAATCGATCACCAGGATGCGGCTGATGCCGATGACGAAGACCAGGAAGCCGGCGATCGCCGGCGCGGCGACGCTGACGATCGCCTGGCCGGTCTCGAGCACGCCGTTGATGCGGCCGAAGTCCTTGCGCTCGACGAGCATGGTGATCGCCGCGACGTAGGCCGGCCACTGGAAGGTGTTGAAGACCGAGTTGAAGATGACGCCGACGTAGATGTGCCACACCTGGAGCTGGCCGTGCGCCAGCAGCCACGAGTAGACCGCCACCGTCACCGCCGGGCCGAGGTTGCACCAGAACATCACCCAGCGCCGGTCCCAGCGGTCCACCAGGGCGCCGGCGATCGGCGACAGCACCAGCCCCGGCAGGCCGGCGAGCACGATGGTGAGGGTGTACTGGGTCACCGACCGGGTGTGCTGGAGCACCCAGACGCTGAGCGCGAAGGCGGTCAGGCCGGAGCCCAGGAGCGACACGAACTGGCCGCTGTAGATGGTGTAGAACGTCTTGAAATCCGTACCGTTGCGCTTCTCAGGCATGATGTTTGACCTCGGGGAGGCGCGCGCAGCGGCCTCCGCCATGTTGGCGCCTCACGCGAGGCGGGTGGCCGCGCGGTCGCTGCCGCGCGCCCGGAAATCCGCGACGAACCAGCGCAGCACCTCCTTCATGCGCCGCGCCAGGGGTTGGATGGTCTCGCTGCGATGCAGGTTGGTGCTGTGCTCCCACTTGACCAGGAGCTTGTCCTCGATCACGAAGACGCCGACGGTGAGGGGACAGAGCCGCCGCGTGCCGTGATCGAGATGGAAGCCGCCGAAGGTCTGCACCTTGGTCAGGCGCCCCAGCTCCTTGGCGCTGTCGGGTCCGAGGTAGTTGAAGAACACCTGCGGCTCGAGCGCCCGGCTCATGTGCGCCACCACGTCCGGATCGCGGCTCAGGTAACGCAGGATGCCGAAGCCGGTGCCGCCGTGCGGCACGCGGCGCAGCTGGCGGTTGAGCTCGCGGGCGCTGGCGATCGGCCCGGGGTCGGGCCCCATGTCGAGCAGCACCGGGTAGATGGTGTTGAACCAGCCGACGGTGCGCGACAGGTCCATGTCGTCGTAGAGCGCCTCGCGGCCGTGGCCGAGGAGCATCACCGGCAGCGAGCGCGAGCCGGTCCAGCCGGCGAAGGCCGAGAGCATGGCGGTGACCAGCACCGCGTCGATCTGCACCCCGAGGAAGCGCGGCACCTGCTGCAGCAGCAGCCGGGTCTCCTCGGCGTCCAGCTCGGCGGGCTCGAAGCGCGCGGTGACCCAATCGTTCGCGCCCAGCACCGGATCGAGCGGGATGCGCGGCGGATCGAGCGGCGCCTGCGCCAGCCAGTAGTCGAGCTCCTGCTGCGGCATGCCGCCCGGCCTGGCGCGCTCCCCCAGCCGCTCCGCCCACTGCGACGCCGCCGTGGTCTTGCGCGGCACGCTGATCGCCCGCCCCGCCTCCAGCTCGCGGTAGGCGGCGTCGAGGTCGTCGAGCAGGATGGGATAGGAGTTGATGTCGGCGGTCATGTAGTGCGAGGCGATGTGCAGCATGTGCACCCTGCCGGGAACGAAATCGAACACCGCGGTGCGCACCAGGTTCCCCTCGCTCATGCGGAAGCTGATGACCAGGGCGCGCACCGCCGCCCCCAGCGCCTTGAGGCGGCGCTCCTCGGGCAGCGCCGAGAGGTCGACGCGCAGCAGGTTGACCGGCGCGCCCGGCGGATCGATCGTGAGCCGCCACGCCGCGCCGTCGCCGGCCAGGCGCAGGCGCAGGTTGTCGTGGTGGCGCATGACGTGCTCCATGGCGCGCCGGAAGAGGTCGAAGCGCAGGTCGCCGCCCTTGGGCGAGAACAGCATGCCGAGGCTGTGATAGTCGGGATTGGGGTGCTGCTGCGCCAGGAAGTGCAGCTGCGCCGGGGTCCACGGCAGCGGGCCGCTCACCGGCCCCTGCTCGGCCACGATCACGGTGGTGCCGGCGACCGCCGCCAGCTCGGCCACCGTGCGGTTCTGGAACACCTGCTTGGTGGTGATGCCGAGCGCCGCCTTGTTGGCGCGGGTGACCACCTTGATGACCAGCAGCGAATCGCCGCCGAGGTCGAAGAAGTCGTCGTCGACGCCCACCCGCGCCAGGTCCAGCAGCTCCTGCCACAGCTCGCAGAAAAACCTCTCCTTGTCGTCGCGCGGCGCCACGTAGGCGCGCGCCGCGGCGGCGCGGTCGGGCGCCGGCAGCGCGCGGCGGTCCACCTTGCCGTTGGGGGTGAGCGGCAGCGCCGGCAGGAAGGTGTAGAGCGCCGGCACCATGTACTCGGGGAGCTTCGCCTTGAGCCAGGTGCGCAGCTCGGCGACGTCCAGCCGGGCCGGGCCGGCGTCCGCCGCCACGACGAAGCTGCCGGCCGAAGAGGGGGTGGGGGCGTCCCCATCCCCCCGGAGGGTGGGAAGGGGAGCGAGGGGATGAGGGGGAGATCCGAGAGATGCTTCGAGAAGGCCCTCAGCGCCCTGTTCGCCGCTCCGTTGCCGGCAGGCGCCGGTAGCCAGGACCAGATAGGCGGCGAGCTGCTTGCTGCCCGGGCTGTCCTCGCGCGCCGTCACCACCGCCTGCGCCACCGCCGGATGGGCGCCGAGCGCCGCCTCGACGTCGCCCAGCTCGATGCGGAAGCCGCGCACCTTGACCTGGTGGTCGATGCGGCCGAGGAAGTCCAGCCGCCCGCCGGGCAGGTGGCGGGCCAGGTCGCCGGTGCGGTAGAGGCGCGCCCCCGCCTCGGCGGCGGCGGCGAAGGGATGCGGGATGAACTTCTCGGCGGTGAGGTCGGGCCGGCCGCGGTAGCCGCGCGCCAGGCCGGCGCCGCCGATCAGCAGCTCGCCGGGAACGCCCACCGGCACCGGCTCCAGCCGGCGCGACAGCAGGTAGATGCCGGTGTTGGCGAGCGGCCGGCCGATGGTGACCGGGCCGGCGGCGGCCACCTGGTCGAGGGTGGACCAGATCGTCGCCTCGGTGGGGCCGTAGACGTTCCACAGCGAGCCGCAGACGCCGAGCAGCTGGCTCGCCAGGTCACGCGGCAGCGCCTCGCCGCCGCACAGGATCCTGAGCCCGCGGTCGCCCAGCCACCCGGCGGCGAGCAGCAGCCGCCAGGTGGCGGGGGTGGCCTGCATCACCGTCACCCCCTGGCGCTCCAGCATGCCGCGCAGCTGCTCGCCCGCCTGCGCCGCCTCGCGCGAGGCGAGCAGCAGGCGCGCGCCGCAGACCAGCGGCAGATAGATCTCCAGGCCGGCGATGTCGAACGACAGGGTGGTGACCGCGAGCAGGGTGTCGGCGGCGGCGAGCCCCGGCCGGCGGCGCATCGACTCCAGGAAGTTGACCACCGCGCGGTGGGTGATCTGCACCCCCTTGGGCTTGCCGGTCGAGCCCGAGGTGTAGATCACGTAGGCCAGGTTGTCCGGCGTGGCGTCGAGGGGAGGCGGCGGCGCGCCGGTGTTGGATCGCGGCGCCTCGCCGCTCGGGAGCGGCGCGCCGACGTTGGATCGCGGCGCCTCGCCGCTCCCGAGCGGCGAGGCGCTCTCGGCCGCGATCTCCGCCGCGTCGCGGTCCACCGCCACCACTTGCGCCTGGTGCGGCGGCAGGCGCGGCAGCAGCGCCTCCTGGGTGAGCAGCACCGGCGCCCGCGAGTCGCCGAGCACGTGGGCGATGCGCTCCGCCGGATACTCGGGGTCGATCGGCACGTAGGCGCCGCCCGCCTTGAGCACCGCCAGGAGGCCGATCACCATGTCGGGCGAGCGCTCCATCGCCAGGCCGACCAGGCTCTCGGCGCCGACGCCCAGGCGGCGCAGGCGCCGCGCCAGGCGGTTGGCGCGGGCGTCGAGCTGCTCGTAGGTGAGGCGCTCCGCCCCCATCTCCACCGCCGCCGCCCCCGGCGTGCGCCGCGCCTGCTGCTCGATCCAGCCGTGCAGCGTGGTCGGGGGGATCGGCGCCGCGGTGGCGTTCCAGTCGATGAGCACCTGGCGGCGCTCGGCGGCGGCGAGCAGCGGCAGCGCCGCGAGCCGCACCGCGGGGTCGGCGATCGCCGCCTCGAGCACCTGCCGGTAGTGGCCGAGCAGGCGCAGCATCGTCGGGCGCTCGAAGAGATCGGAGTTGTATTCGAGGAAGCCGTCGAACCCCGCCGCCGTGTCGGTGGCGTAGACGGTCAGCTCCACCTTGGCGGTGCGGCTGTCGATCGCCACCGGCTGCAGCCGCAGCCCGGGCAGCTCCAGCGCTTCGCCGGGGGCGTTGAGCAGGATCAGCATCACCTGGAAGAGCGGCGTGCGCGCCAGGTCGCGCGGCGGGTTGAGCTCCTCGACCAGCTTCTCGAACGGCAGGTCCTGGTGGGCGTAGGCGTCGAGCGCCGTCTCGCGCTCGCGCCGCAGCAGCTCGGCGAAGGGCGGATCGCCCCCCAGGTCGCTGCGCAGCACCAGGCTGTTGGCGAAGAAACCGATCAATGCCTCGGTCTCGTGCCGCTGGCGGTTGGCGATCAGCGTGCCGACGGCGATGTCCTCCTGCGTGGTCCAGTGATGGAGCAGCGCCTTCCAGGCGGCCATCAGCGCCACGAACAGGGTGACGCCCTGGCGGCGGGCGAAGGCCTTGACCTCCTGCTGCAGGCGCTCGTCGAAGCCGAGCGGCACGGCGGCGCCGTGGTGGGTGCGGAACGGCGGATAGGGGCGGTCGGTGGGCAGGGCGAGCGGCGGCACCGCCCCGAGCTGCCGGCGCCAGTAGGCGAGCTGCGCCTCGAGCACCTCGCCGGAGAGCCACTGCCGCTGCCAGACGGCGAAGTCGAGGTACTGCACTTCGAGAGGCGGCAGCGGCGGCGGCGCGCCGGCGGCCAGGGCGTCGTAGATCGCCGCCAGCTCGCGGGCGAAGATGCCCATCGACCAGCCGTCGTAGGCGATGTGGTGCACGTTGTAATAGAGGAGGTGCTCCTCCTCGCCGGTGCGGTAGAGCCTGGCGCGCATGATCGGCCCGAGCGTCAGGTCGAACGGCTCGCGCGCATCGGCGGCGGCGAGGCGCAGGGCCTCCTCCCAGGCGGCGGACGGCGGCGCGCCCTCGCCCACCCGCTGCCGCGCATCGACGAACGGCACCTCCATATCCACCACCTGCGCGATCACCTGCGCCGGCGTGCCCTCGACCGAGCGGAAGGTGGTGCGCAGCGTCTCGTGGCGGCGCACCAGGTCGCGCAGCGCGCGCTGCATCACCTCGGCGTCGAGCCGGCCGCCGATGCGGAGGGCCTGCGGGATGTTGTACTCCGGGCTCTCGGGCTCGAAGTTGTAGAGGAACCAGAGGCGCTGCTGGGCGAAGGAGAGCGGATGGGTCTCGCGCTCGCGGCTCTGCCGCGGGATGGGCTCGGCCGCGGGCGCGGCGGCCTGCTCCCGCTCCCGGCGCTCCTGCAGCTGGCGCACCAGCTGAGCGCGCTTCTCGACCGGCAGCTCGGCGATGCGCGCGGCGATCTCGGTCTCCGTCATCGCCGGCCTCCCGCTTCCCTCATCCCCGCCAGCTCCTCGGCCTCCTCGTCGAGGCCGCGCAGCAGCTCGGCCAGGAGGGCCTCGTCGGCCTGCGCCAGCTCCCGCTGCACGATCGCCTCGGCGACGCCGGCCACCGTCGGGCGGTCGAACAGCAGCCGCAGCGGCAGGTCCATGCCGAACGCCCGGCGCATCCGCGACAGCGCCTGGGTGGCCAGCAGCGAGTGCCCGCCCAGGGCGAAGAAGTCGTCGTGCGCGCCGACGCGGTCGCGCCGCAGCACCTCGGCCCAGATCGCCGCCAGGCGCTCCTCCACCGCGCCGGACGGCGCCACGTACTCGCGGCCCAGGTCGGGGCGCCCGGCGCCTGGCGGCGGCAGGGCGCGCCGGTCCACCTTGCCGTGGGCGGTGAGCGGCAGGGCGGCCATCGGCACTAGCCAGGCCGGCACCATGTGGTCGGGCAGCTCGCGGCGCAGCGCCGTGCGGAGAGCGGCGGCGCTCGCCTCCTCCCCCGCCGCCGCCACGTACCAGGCGGTCAGCTGGGGATTGCCGGGCGGGTCGTCGTGCAGCCCCGCCACCGCCTGCGCCACCGCCGGATGGCGGGTGAGCGCGGCCTCGATCTCGCCCAGCTCGATGCGGAAGCCGCGCACCTTGACCTGGTGATCGATCCGTCCCAGGTACTCGACGTCGCCGTCCGGCAGGCGGCGCGCGAGATCGCCCGAGCGGTAGAGGCGCGCGCCCGGCAGGCCGAAGGGATCGGGCACGAAGCGCTGCGCCGTCAGCTCGGGCCTCCCCAGGTAGCCGGTGGCCACGCCCTCGCCGCCGACCACGATCTCGCCGGGCACGCCGATGGGCTGGAGCGTCAGGCTTTCGTCCACCAGGTGCAGGGTGAGGTCCGGCAGCGGCGCGCCGATGACGCTGCCGCGGCCGGTTTCGAGGTCGGCGCGGCGGATCGTGCGCCAGGTGGTGTGCACCGTGGTCTCGGTGATGCCGTACATGTTGACCAGCCGCGGCTGCCGATCGCCGTGGCGCTCGAACCAGGGCCCGAGGCTCGGCAGGTCGAGCGCCTCGCCGCCGAAGATCACCAGGCGCAGGGCGAGCGCCGTGGCGCCCGCGCCGGGGGGCGCCGCGCCGCCACCCGACACCGGGGAGCCGCCCTCCTCCGCCTGCTCGGCGGCGATGAGCTGGCGGAAGGCGGCCGGCGTCTGGTTGAGCACCGTCACCCGCTCGCTGCGCAGCAGGTCGAGGAACGCCTCCGGCTCCCGGCTCTCCCAGTAGGGCACGACGACCAGCCGGCCGCCGGTGGCGAGGGCGCCGAAGACCTCCCACACCGAGAAGTCGAAGGCGTAGGAATGGAACAGCGTCCAGACGTCGTCCGGACCGAAGCCGAACCAGCGGGCGGTCGAGCCCAGGAGCCGCGTGACGTTGCCGTGCGGCACCACCACGCCCTTGGGGCGGCCGGTCGAGCCGGAGGTGTAGATGACGTAGGCCGGCATCTCGGGGTCGCCGAGGGCGCCCGGCTCCAGGCGCGTCGGCTCGCAGGCGGCGATGGCCGCCGCCTCGCCGTCCTGACCTTCCTGATCGACGGCGATCACCCGCAGGCCGGCGCGGCGCGGCAGCACGCCGGTCAGCTGACACACGCTGAGCACCACCGCGGCGCCGCTGTCGGCGAGGAGGAAGGCCAGCCGCTCGCTCGGGTAGGCCGGATCGAGCGGCAGGTACGCGGCGCCGGCCTTGAGCACCGCCAGCATCGCCACCACCAGGGCCGCCGTGCGCTCGAAGCAGATCCCGACCAGGTCGCCCGGACGCACGCCCTGGGCGGCCAGGTAGCGCGCCAGGCGGTTGGCCGCCTCGTCCAGCTCGCGGTAGGTGAGGGTCTCGCCGGGGACGGTGAGCGCCGGCAGCCCCGGCGAGCGGTCCACCTGCTCTTCGATCAGCCGGTGGATGGCCCGGCGGCCCCTGTCCACGGGCTCGCCGGGGGCGCCGGCGCCGGCTGCGCCGCCCGGCAGTGGCGGGTCCGGCCGCGGGGAGAGAGGCGTCTGGAGGGAGGGGTTCCACTCGTGGAGCAGCTGGTGGCGCTCCGCGGCGTCGAGCAGCGGCAGCTCGGCCAGGCGCCGCTCCGGCGCCGCCGCCAGGGCGGCCAGCAGCCGGGCGTAGCCCTGGAGCAGCCGGGCGACGGTCGCGCCGTCGAAGAGGTCGGTGCTGTACTCGGCAAAGAGCGCCGCCTGCTCGCGGTCGGCCTGCACCGACACCGTCAGGTCGAACTTGGCGGTGCCGCCGGCGGCGGCGAGCGGCGTCATGGCGAGCCCGGCGGCGGCGAGGTCGCGCCGCGGCAGGTTCTGGAAGGCCAGCGCCACCTGGAAGAGCGGCGAGTGGCCCAGGCTGCGCTCGGGCGCGAGCTCCTCCACCAGCTTCTCGAACGGCACGTCCTGGTGGGCGTCGGCGTCGAGGTAGGTGTCGCGGACCTGCTCGATCAGCTCGCGGCCGGTGGCGCCGGCGGCGACGTCGCAGCGCAGCACCAGGGTGTTGACGAACAGGCCGATCAGCCCCTCGGTCTCGACGCGGCCGCGGCCGGCGACGGGGACGCCGAGGGCGAAGCTCTCCTGGCCGCCGCCGCGGCGCAGCAGCGCCGCGAGGGCGGCGACGGCGACCATGAACGGCGTCGCTCCCTCCCTGCGGCCGGCGTCCCTCAGAGCGGCCAGCAGCCCGTGGCCGACCGCCAGGCCGCGCAGCGCGCCGCGCCCGCTGCGCTGCCGCGGGCGGGGCCGGTCGAGCGGCAGGTCGAGGACCGGCGGCAGGCCGCGCAGAAGCTCCCGCCAGTGCGCCAGCTCCGCCTCCAGCACCGGCCCCTGGAGCCAGCCGCGCTGCCAGCGGGCGAAGTCGGCGTATTGGATGGGCAGCGGCGGGAGCACCGGCAGCGCCACCGTCGCCGGTACCGCCCCGGCCGGCAGCGTCGCCCCCGTTGCCCCCGTCGCCGGCGCCGCCCGGGAAACGGACCGCTCCGGTCCTCTCGGCGACCCCGGCCCCGAGGCGGCAGCGGCGCCGGCGCCTGATGGCATGGCGGGCTGCCGAGCCGCGCCGTAGAGCGCGGTCAGCTCGCGCAGCAGGATCGGCACCGACCAGCCGTCGGCGGCGATGTGATGGACGTTGGCGAGCAGCACGTGATCGCCGCCGGCGAGGCGCAGCAGCGAGGCGCGGAGCACCGGCCCGCGCTCCAGGGAGAACGGCCGCCGCGCCTCGGCCTGGAGGAGGCGCTGCGTCTCGGCCTCCCCCGCCCCGGCGGCGAGCGCCGTCAGATCGACCACCGGCAGCGCCACCGGGCGGGCCGGGTGCACGATCTGGCGCGGCACGTCGTCGATCTCGGCAAAGGTGGTGCGCAGCACCTCGTGGCGGCGCACCACGCCGGTAAGTGCCGCCGCCAGCGCCGGCACGTCGAGGACGGCGGTGGTGGCACCATGCGGCAGAGCCGGCTCGCACGGTGGGGCGGCGGGCGCGACGGCGGGCACGGCGTCCGGGGCGGACGCCCTGGCCTCCGCGACGGCGGGCGCGGCAGCCGTGGCCGGTGCCGGCGCGGTCACCCGCAGGCGCAGGAAGACCGGCACGTTGTAGGCGGCGCTGCCCGGCTCCAGGCGGTCGAGGAACCACAGCCGCTGCTGGGCGAACGACAGCGGCAGCCGGCCGCCGCGCGGCGTGGGGGTGAGCGGCGGCGGCGCCCAGGACGGCGCGCCGAGGGTCCCGTCGGTGGGGGCCTCTCCGGAGAGAGCGGCAGCGGCAGCAGCAGCCGCCGCGGCGCGCCGCAGCTCGGTCACGCAGGCCGCCAGGCCGCCCAGCGTCGGGTTGGCGAAGAGGGCGCGCAGCGGCAGCTCCACCCGCAGGCGCTCGCGCACCCGCGCCACCACCTGGGTGCCGAGGAGCGAATGGCCGCCGAGGTCGAAGAAGTTGTCGGCGGCGCCGACCCGCGGCACGCCGAGGAGCTCGCACCAGATGGCGGCCAGCAGCTCGGCCACCGCGGAGCCGGGCGCCTGGGGTGCGCCGTCGCCCTCCGCGGCGCCCGCGGTCCCCTCCGCCAGGACCGCCGCGGGCGCCGGCAGCGCGCGCTGGTCCACCCGCCCGTTGCTGGTCAGCGGCAGCGCGGCGAGCGGCACCAGGGCCGCCGGCACCATGTGCTCGGGGAGCGTCTCGCGCAGGAAGCGGCGCAGCTCCGCCAGCGGCTCCGCGGCCCCGGGCACCCAGGTGAAGTAGCCCACCAGGCGCTTGCCGGCCGGGCCGTCGCCGCGCACCACCACCGCGCAGTCCTTCACCGCCGGGTGCCGGGCGAGCGCCGCCGCCACCTCGGCCGGCTCGACGCGGAAGCCGCGGATCTTCACCTGGTCGTCGCGGCGCCCCAGGTACTCCAGGTCGCCGGTGGGGAGCCAGCGTCCGACGTCCCCCTGGCGGTACATGCGCCGGCCGCCGCCGTAGCCCAGGGCGGCGGCGAAGGGGTCGGGGAGGAAGCTCGCCGCCGTCTGCGCCGGCCAGTTGGCGTAGCCGCGCGAGACGTTGGGGCCGCCGATGTAGATGTAGCCCGGCACTCCCAGCGGCACCGGCTCCAGGCCGGCGTCGAGCACGTAGGCGCAGCAGTTGCGGATGGTGGAGCCGACCGGCACGCGGTCGCCGGCGCGGAAGCGCGCCAGGTCGGCGGTGCCCGGCTCGTAGACCACCGCCGTGCAGGTGGCCTCGGTGGAGGCGTAGCTGTTGTGGATCCGCACCCGGTCGCCGGCCAGCTCCAGCCAATCCGCCACCCGCTCGGGCAGCGCCTGCTCGGTGCCGATGACCACCAGGCGCAGCGGCGCCGGCGGCGGCGTGCGGGTGCGCGCCAGCTCGCCCACCCACTCGTGCCAGTAGGCGGTGGGCAGATCCATCACGGTGATGCCGTGGCCGGCGATCAGCCCGGCCAACTCGCCGAACGACGGGAAGAGCCCGGGCGGCCGCGGCACCACCGCGCCGCCGGCCAGCCACACCGGGAAGATCTCCTCCGAGGTGATGTCGAAGCTGATCGA
Source organism: Thermoanaerobaculia bacterium (assembly GCA_030150965.1). Lineage (GTDB taxonomy): Bacteria > Acidobacteriota > Thermoanaerobaculia > Multivoradales > UBA5704 > JASLEW01. The sequence continues at coordinate 12,176 of JASLEW010000920.1, forward strand.
GGTGAACTGCAGCACGCGGTCGGCCGGCCCCAGGCGGTAGCGCTCGGCGCAGGCGTGGACGTGATTGGTCATCGACCGGTGCGGCACCGCGACGCCCTTGGGGCGCCCGGTGGAGCCCGAGGTGTAGACGACGTAGGCCAGGCTCTCGGGATCGATCGGCCAGTCGGGGTCGGCCGCATCCTCGGCCGACAGGTCGAGCCGGTCGAGCAGCACCAGCGCCGGTCCGGCCGGCGGCGGCGCTTCGGGCGCGCCGTCCGCGGCAGGCGTGCCGGCCCCGGCGCTCGCGCCGGCCGTGCCGGTATCGGCGGTCGTGCCGGCCGTGCCGTCCTCGCTGCTTGCGCCGGCCGTGCCGGCGCCGGCGGCGGACGTGGGCAGCCGCTCGGCCAGGCCGCTCACGGAGAGCAGCACCGGCATCGCGGTGTCCGCGGCCATCAGCGCCAGCCGCTCCCGCGGGTACTCGGGGTCGAGCGGCACCCAGGCGCCGCCCGACTTGAGCACGGCGAGCAGCACCATCGGCATGGTGAGCGACCGCTCCAGGCAGACGCCCACCGTGGTCTCGGGGCCGACCCCGAGGCGCCGCAGGTGGCGGGCCAGGCGGTTGGCGCCGGCGTTGAGCTCGCCGAAGGTGAGGCGCTCGCCGCCGCAGAGCACCGCCGGCGCGCCGGGGGTGGCGCGGGCGCGCGCCGC
>JASLEW010000001.1 GCA_030150965.1 Thermoanaerobaculia bacterium
GGCTCCGCCGGCTCCCTTGGCTCCTTTGGTGCCCTTGGCTCCAGGATCGCCGCACGTGCCGCGGCGCGCGCGGGATCTCGCCGTCCGCGGTGCCCGCGCGGTCCGCGGCGTCCGCGGGGCCCGCGGGGGTGGCGACGGCCGCGGCGCGTGCGGCGATCCTGGAGCCAAGGGCACCAAAGGAGCCAAGGGAGCCGGCGGAGCCGGCGCCACCAGCGGAGCCAGCGGAGCCGGTGCCACCAGCGGAGCCAGCGTCACCAGCGGAGCCAGCGCCGTCAGCGGAGCCAGCGCCGTCAGCGGAGGCAGCGGAGCCAGCGCCGTCAGCGGAGCCAGCGTCACCAGCGGCGCTCGCGTCACCAGCGGAGGCAGCGGAGCCGGCGCCACCCGGGGCACCGGCGGCACCGATGGCGCCGGCACCGCCCGCGCCCAGCCCGAGGCGTTCGAGCAGGGCGGCGCGCTTGGCGGGCGGCAGCCGGCCCAACCGCTCGCGCCAGGTCTCCTGCTCGACCATGCCCTAATCGCCGCTCCGGTCGCCGCCGGCAAGGGCGGTGGCGGCGGAGGGGGCGGCGTCGAGCTCGCTCAGCGCTGCTTCGAGCAACAGCGGGTCCACCTGGCTCAGCAACCGCTCCTCCACCTCCTCGGCCAGCGCCTCGATCGTCGGCCGGTCGAAGAACGCCGCCAGCGGCACCTCGACGCCGAAGGCCTGCCGCACGCGCAGCAGCAGGCGCGCCGCCAGCAGCGAGTGGCCGCCGGAGGCGAAGAAGTCGTCACGGATGCCGGCGCCGCGGCTCTCGGTCACCTCGGCCCAGATCTCGGCCAGGCGCTCCTGGGTGGGTGTCTGCGGCGGCAGCTTCGGTTCCCGGCGCGCGGCGGCGAGGTCGGCGGTGGCGAGGGCGCGGCGGTCGGTCTTGCCGTTGGCGAGGACCGGCAGCCGCGGCAGGCGGACGAAACGGTCGGGCACCATCGCCGGCGGCAGGCGGCGTCCCACCCAATCGCGCAGCGCCTGCGGCGCCACCTCCTCGCGCGTCACCACGAAGGCGCAGAGCGCCGGCACGCCGCCGCTGTCGGGGCGCGCCACCACCGCCGCCGCCTGCACCTCGGGATGCTCGGCGAGGACGGTCTCGACCTCGCCCGGCTCGATGCGCTGGCCGCGGACCTTGAGCTGCTGGTCGCGGCGGCCGAGCAGCTCGATGGCGCCGTCGGGCAGGACCCGTCCGAGGTCGCCGGTGCGGTAGACGAGATCCGCCGGGTCGTCGCCGAAGGGGTTGGGCACGAACGCCTCGGCGGTGAGCCGCGGCTCGCCCAGGTAGCCCAGCGAACGGTAGGGGGTGCGCAGCAGGATCTCACCCACCGTGCCGGGCGCGCAGGCGCGGCCCCGGCGGTCCACGAGCAGCGCCGCGGCGCCGTCCATCGGCCTGCCGGCCGGGACCGAGCGGCGCACCAGGTCCTCCGGCGTGATCTCGTGGACCAGCTTGGTCATGGTGGTTTCCGACGGGCCGTAGAGGTTGAGGATGCGCACCCGGCGGCCGAAGACCGCGAACCACCGCGCCAGGTCGGCCTGCAGGGGGGCCTCGCCGGCCAGGAGCACCCAGCGCAGACGGGGAAAGAGGCGCGGGTGGAGATCGCCCGCATCGCCCGCCGCGAGCAGGTGGAAGAGCGAGGGCACGCAGTGGACGACCTCGATGCCCTGGGCGTCGATCCAGCGCGCCAGGGCCATGGCGTCGAGGCGCAGCTCGGCGGCCGGCGGGATGCAGATGGTGCCGCCGCTGCAGAGCGGCGCGAAGACGTCGCGCAGATAGGCGTCGAAGTGGGGCGCGGTGAGCTGGCTCACCCGGGTGCCGGGGGCGAGCCCGAGCAGCTCCGTCTCCCAGCGGATGAAATGCCCGATGCCGCGGTAGCGCCCGGCGATGCACTTGGGTGTGCCGGTCGAGCCCGAGGTCTGGACGACGTAGCAGAGGTCGTCGCCCGCGAGGGCGGCCGGAAGCACCCCGGCCGGCGCCGGCGAGGCCGCGGAGGCCGCGGGGAGCGGGGCGGCCGGGGCGCCCTCCCGGACCGTTCCCTCCTCGATCGCCGCCAGGCGGGCGGTGTCCAGGTGGCAGGCGCGGAGCTCGCCGGCCCAGCCGGTGCGGGCGGCGAGCGCGGAGGCGGCGCCGGGGGCGCCCACGACCCATTCTGGCGCGAGGCGCGCGAGCAGCGCGTGCAGCCGGGCGGGAGGCTGGTCGAGGTCGAGCGGAGCGAAGACGCAGCCGGCCCTGAGCACGCCGAGGAGCGCCGCCACCCGCTGCACCGGATCCTCGGCGCAGACCGCCACCACCGCGCGCGGCGCGCCGCGGCCCAGGGCGCGCGCCAGCGCGCCGCTCCAGGCGTCGAGATCGCGATAGGAGAGGCGGCAGTGGCCGGCATCGACCGCGATGCGCGCCGGACCCTGTGCCACCGCACCGGCGAACGCATGCAGTACGTCGTGGCCTTCCATTCAGGTCTCCAGCCGGCGCCCGCGCTCCGCGCACGTCCGACCCGGGGCAAGGCCGCGAGAGCGCCGCTCTCTCCTGTAGGTGCGTGCCGGGGCCAAAGGAGCGCCGCAGAGCGGCGCTCCGCCCGATCGATCAGCGCCGCAAAGCGGCAGCCCGCCCGATCGATCAGCGCCGCAGAGCGGCAGCCCGCCCGGTCGATCAGCGCCGCACAGCGGCGCTTCGCCCGAGCGATCAGCGCCGCAGAGCGGCAGCCCGCCCGGTCGATCAGCGCCGCAGAGCGGCGCTCCGCCCGGTCGATCGGCGCCGCACGGCGGCGGCCCGTCCGAGCGATCGTCACCGCTCTGTGACGGTTGGTCCGAGCGACTCGCCGCCGCACCAGCGGCGCTCCGCCGGCTCAGCTGGGCTGGCCTCCCGAGGCCCCGCGGCCGGAGGCCTCGAACGCCGCCCAGTCGGGCTCGGCGCCGGCCAGCCAGAGCTTGCCGAGGGAGGTGAGCACGGCCGCGGCGGCCGGCTCCGGGTCGTCGGCGTGCGGCAGCGACGGCACGGCGAGCAGCGGCGGCACCGGCAGCCCGGCCTGGAGGACCATGCTGCCCAGCGTGCTGCCCGGCCCGATCTCCACCAGGGCCCGCGGCCGGCCGGCGCAGAGGGTGGCGGCACCGTCGGCGAAGCGCACCGTGCGGCACATGTGGCGGGCCCAGTAGTGCGGATCGGTGGCCTCGGCGGCGGTGATCCAGCGGCCGGTGACGTTGGAGACGAGCGGCAGCGCGGGCGGGCGCGGACCGGCCGCCGCCGCCTCGCGCACCAACGGCCCGACCGCCGGTTCCATCTGCGCCGAGTGGAAGGCGTGAGCGGCTGCCAGGCGGCGGCTGGGGATGCGCTCCCGGCGCAGCTCCTCCTCAAGCGCCGCGACGGCGGCAGGCGGGCCGGCCACCACGCAGAGGGTCGGGCCGTTCACCGCCGCCAGCGACAGGCCGGCGCCGCCGGCACCGAGGCGGCGGACGGTCGCGGCCTCGGAGAGGAAGACGCTCAGCATGGCGCCCGCCGGCAGGGCGTCGATGGCGCGGGCGCGCGCGGCCACCAGACGCAGCGCCGCCTCCAGCTCGAAGACGCCGGCCAGGCAGGCGGCGGTGACCTCGCCGATGCTGTAGCCGAGGAGCGAACGGGGCGCGATCCCCCAGGAGAGCCAGAGCTGCGCCAGGGCGTACTCGACAGTGAAGATCGCCGGGTGCAGGAGGAGCGTGCGGTCCAAAGGCGAGGGGACCGATGCCGCGAATGGTGGCGGCGCGGCCGGCGCCTCCGATGTGGACGGCGCGGCTGGAACCTCCCGTTCCGGCGGTGCGGCGGAAGCCCTGAGCGCCTCCCCGAGCGCCCTCTCCTCCGGCGGTGAGGGCGGTGAGGGCTCCGAGGGCGGCGCGGCCACGCGGCCGAGGAGCTGGCGCAGGTCGAGCCGGGGCGGGGCGGCAGCCCTCATCCCCCCGGGACCGCCGGCGGCAGCGGCCTGGCCGGGCGGGGGCGGCGCCAGGAGCGCCTCCCGCACGTCGGCGCCCAACCAGGGCAGCAGGACCTCGGCGCAGCGGTCGAGGTGGCGGCGGAAGACCGCCTCCCGGGCGTAGAGGCCGCGCGCCATCCCCGGATACTGGTCGCCCACGCCCGCGAACAGGAAGGAGACCGCGGGCGGCGGCCCGGCCACGGCGCTCCAGGCCCTGGTCCGCGCGGCGGCGCCGGCGGCGGGACCGCCGCCGAGCGCGGCGAGGCCATCGCCGCGC
>JASLEW010000024.1 GCA_030150965.1 Thermoanaerobaculia bacterium
CCTCCGGCGCCGCGGCCGGCGGCATGCCGGTGCCCGCCGGCTCCGGCGCCGCTGCAGCCGGTGCGGCACCGGCACCGGCCGCTCGCGGGCCCACCGGCACCGTCGCCGCGAGGCTCACCGGCACCGCCGTCGTGGGCAGCCCGGCGCCCGCCGGCGGCGGCGGCGCACCGGCCGCTCCCAAGCTCGATCTGCCCGCCGCCGCGGCGTTGCCTCCGGCGCCCACGGCCTCCCTGGCCGGCGCCGCCGCGCGGCTGAAGCTCACCGCCCAGCGCCGGCCGGCGAACTCCGGGCCGTCCGCCTCGGTCACCTCCAGCGACACCTCCAGGCGGTCGGGGAGCTGCACCCCGCGGGCGCGCAGGCGCTCCCGGATGTCGTTCTCCAGGTCCCAGGCCGCCTGGGCCACCGCCTCCAGGCGCACGCGGTCGGCCGGGCCCACCGCCAGGAGCCTCACCTCCACCCGGTCGAAGGGGAACAGCCGCCGGCCGCCGCCCACCGCCACCACCTGGGCCTCGGCCTCCTCGAGGATGGCGCGGTGCAGCTCGACCGGCTCGGTCCCGACCGTCCACGGCTTGCGCCACTGCCTGAGCTTGGCGAGGAAGCGCTCGACGCTCATCCGCCTGTCCTCCCTTCCTCCGCCTCCTGGCGCAGCAGGCCGAGCGCCGCCGCCCGGCGCACGATCTCGCCGGCCGCCGGCGCGGCGAGCCGGCCGCCGTAGCCGCCGTGCTCGACCACCACCGCCACGGCGATGCGCCGCCCCGTCCCCGCGTAGGGCGCGAAGCCGATGAACCAGGAGTGCGACTGGCTGTCCTGCACCTCGGCGGTGCCGGTCTTGCCGGCGATCGGCGGCTGCACGTCGCGCAGGAACGCCTTGGCCGTGCCGTCGGTCACCACGCCCCGCATGGCGTGGGCCAGGATCGCCGTGGCCGCGGCGTCGAGCACCGGCGCCGGCGCCCCGGTGCGCGGGTTCTCGTCGCCCAGCAGCCACCGCCCCTCCGGCATGCGGCCGCCCGCGGCGATGGCCGCCGCCACCCGCGCCATCTGGAACGGCGTGGCGATCACCTGGCCCTGGCCGAAGGCCGCCTGCGGCAACGCCTTGGCGAGCTGCTCCGGCGTGTTGGGGCGCGCCACCTGGATGCCCAGGATCCGCGCCGTCTCGAACAGCGGCCTCGGCCCCACCGCCAGCGCCGCCAGCTGCGCGAAGAAGGCGTTGCACGACACCCGGATCCCCTTGTCCAGGTTGACCGTGCCGTGCGGCGTCCGGTCGGTCGGATCGTCGCGCACCGTGCGTCCCTGGACCCGGTTGCCGACCCGGCCGTCGGGCAGCAGCTTGCATTCGTAGGTGCGGCTGGCCAGCCCCGGGTCCTTGCGCAGCGCCGCCATCGCGGTGACCACCTTGAAGGTCGAGCCGGGCGGGTAGATGCCGTAGCGCGCACGGTCGAGCAGCCCGCCGCCGGCCTCCTCGCCGGACCCGGGCGTGGCCGGTGCGGGCGTGGCGGGCAGGGTCGCCGGGTAGGGATAGGACGCGGCGGCCAGGAGGTCGCCGGTCGCGGCGTCGAGCACCACCGCGGCGGCGCCGTAGCCGGCCTTCGCGGCGGCCTGGCGCAGGATGTCCTCGGCGGCGAGCTGCAGCCGCACGTCGATCGTCATCCGCACCGTGCGGTCGCTCGCCAGGAGCCTCTTGACCCGCGGGTCGTCCGGCTCGTAGCGGTGGCGCAGCAGCGGCACCAGCTCGCGGTAGTCGACGATCACCTGCGGCGACTCGCCCTGGTGGTCCGCCGCCGGCGCCGGGCCGCCGCGCTCCGCGGCGGCTGGCGCCGGGCCGCGGTAGCCGGGCTGCGGCACCCAGCGCACGCCGGCGTAGTCGTCGTAGCCCTGGAGGCGGATGCGGGCGTCGCGCTCGATGAACGAGTTGTTGCGCGCCTTCCAGTTGACGCGGTTGCGCAGGTCGCCCAGGAGGTGGAAGGTGCGTCCGCCGAAGGGATAGAAGCGGACCGCGCCCGCGGGCGTGCCCGCGGCCAGGACCGGACCGGCGCCGCCGGCGCCCGCCGCCGGCAGGTCGGACTCGGATGCCCCCAGGCGCATCAGCTGCTGCCGCTGCTGCTCGAGGACCGCCGCGTCGCTGGCGGCGAGGAGCACGCCGTTGCGGTCCACGATCGAGCCGCGCGGGATCGAGGCGGCGATGGCGGCCAGACGCGGGTTGTACTGGTACCGCCGCACCCCGTCGCCCTGGAGGACGACGGCGCCGCGGGTGAGATACCGGTCGGCGTGGATCACCTGGAAGTCGGCCACCCGCGCCAGGGCAAGCGCCGCGAAGACGCCGAGGCCGACCGCCACCCAGCGGAGCCCGCCGAGGAATGGGCTCAGGCCGGGACCGGACGCCCCGCCTCCGGCCATGCCGGCGCCGCCGGGCGCGCCGGCCCCGGCGGCGGCGGTCTGCGCCGCCGGGCGCGCGGCGATCCCGGCCAGCACTCCGGCCACCAGGAAATTGGCCAGCATCGCCGACCGCCCCGAGGACAGGAACGGGGTGGTCACGCCCGACAGCGGCAGGAGGCCGAGGACGCCGCCCGCGATCACCACCGTTTCGAGCGCCAGCAGCAGGGTGAAGCCGAGCGCCAGGAAGAAGGCGTAGGGGCTCGCCGCCCGCCGCGCCGCGCGCAGGCCGCGCTGGGTGAGCAGCACGTAGAGCGCCGTCACCGCCGCCAGCCCGACGAACCCCAGCTGCTCGCCGACCGCCGACAGCACCAGGTCGGTGTGCGCCTCCGGCACCAGCCCCGGCTCGCCCAGACCGAGGCCGGTGCCGGTCGCGCCGCCGGCGGCGAGCGACCAGATCGCCTGCGCCAGGTGATCGCCGCCGTGGAACCAGGTGTCCCAGGGCGACAGCCACATGCCGATGCGCTGGCCGACGGTGCGCGGGTAGCCCAGCCGGTAGGCGGTGGCGAACGCCACCCCCACCATCACCACCCCGACCAGCGCCATCCCCGCCCGGCCGCGCGCCACCGAGTAGAGGATCAGGAACAGCGACGCCAGCACCAGCGCCGGCCCGAGGTCCTTCTGCAGGAAGAAGAAGAACAGGATGAGGCCGATCGCCACCAGCGGCGGGATCACGTACTCCAGCCGCGGCAGGGCGAGCAGCCGCGCCGCGCCGCGCAGCGGCGCCCGCCGCTCCGGCACCTCGCGGAGCAGCTCCCAGCGGTCGGCCAGGTAGTGGGCGAGGAAGAGGGCGATCAGGATCTTGATCAGCTCGACCGGCTGCACGCCGAGCAGGTTGACCTTGGCGTCGCTCGCCCCCGGGCCGCCGCCGAAGACGATCAGCAGCGCCGACAGCAGCGCCGCCGCCACCAGCGCCCACAGGCCGCGCCGCGCCAGCACCGTGCGCTCGACGTCGATCAGGGCGCCCGCCACGAAGAGCCCGCAGCCGGCCAGGGCGCCGTAGGCGAAGCGCTCGTGCAGCGGCAGGTCGCGCAGCGGATCGCGCAGCGTCACCATCAGCACGAAGCCGAGGCCGCAGAGGAGCAGCAGGATCGGCAGCAGCAGCTGGTCGCCCGCGAAGCGGCGGAAGCGCAGCACCAGGTGGGCGAGGGCGAAGCCGGCGAGGAGCAGCGCCGCGGCGCGCAGGAAGCCGCTCCGGTACTGGGCGGCGGTGCGCACCACGAGATGCGGCTTGAGCTGGCGCAGCTGGGCGGGCGCGAGCAGCGCCACCCGGTCGCGCTGCGCCGCGGCGAGGCGGGCGGCCAGGTCGGGCAGGGCGTGGGCATCGACCTCGCCCGCCTGCACCCGCAGCCGGCCGAGCTCGCCGACGTTGTCCACCGGTCCCGCGGCGAGGCGCTGGCGGATGCGGTCGGCGACGAACGCGCGCTCCTGCGCGCCGGGCAGGAACGACAGCTGCGCGGCAAGGCTGCGGACGCCGCCCGCGCCGCCGCCGCCCGCGTCCCGCTCATCGTTGAGGTCGATCACCTCGCCGCGCGCGAGCTGCGCCGGGAACTCGGCGAGGGGCGGCGCCACGGTGCGCCAGGTGAGCACCATGGCGAGGAGCACGACCACCGCCGCCAGGGTCAGCAGGGCGGCCTCCCGCCCCCGCTCCGCCCCGCCGGCGAGACCGGCAAGGCGGCGGCGGCCGGACCACCGGGGCGGCTGGCTCCTGCGCTCGGCGGCGCGGCTGATCGTGACTCCCATGGTCTCTCCCCGCGTTTCTCCCGCTGCCTGTCTACGGCGCCGGCGCCGCGAGGTTCACCGCCGCCGCGGAGCCGCGGCGGCGGAGCA